>NZ_JBWNMZ010000023.1:0-18545 GCF_056435145.1 Ignicoccus sp. | reverse complement strand
GGTCCCAGCACGGGGCGGCTGCGGCGCCTCTCGGACGCCACCGCCGGACCCCGCGCGACCGGCTTAACTTCCGGGTTCGAAATGGGTCCGGGTGTTGCCCGGTCGCTGTGGCCGGGCCGGGCCGTGGACGGGGCGGATAGAACTATTATTAAATTTTATGTTCCCCATAAACGTAGGGTCTTTGTGAGGTACTGTATAGTAATATCAGTTGGGTACGGCGTCGCGCTCTCAGCTCTGTGGGTCGCCCTCACCTTAGCTTGGGCGTTAACGAACATCAATGTTGTATACTTCTTACCGTACGGCATAGCTTTATCTCTATTTGTGAGCATGGTAGGTGCCTTGCTCAACTGCACGTTCGAGACGCTAGGGGGCTTTTTCGGGGCGAGCCCTCCTACCTCGGTGTTTGTGGGTTGGACATTTGTTATGTTCATATATTTTGTATTGACGAATCCGGCACCTGTGAGCTTGGAGGAATTTGCCGCCAAGGTCGTGGGGGCAGCTACCTTCGTGTCGAACACTATCCCGACTTCGGACTTATTTTATGAGCTAGGAAACTTTACGCTAACGGCGGTGGGACTGAGGTGATAGAAGCGCTAGACGACCCTGAAGCACCTGTCGTACTTCTGTCCATAAAACCCAGATATGCTCAAAGGATATTGAGCGGTATGAAGAAGTTCGAGTTAAGGACATGGATAGGCTTGAACCTTTACAGCGGTATGTTGGTTGTGATGTATGCTTCTGGCAACGTGAAGGCGATAGTTGGCGAATTCAGGGTCGGGAAGGTCTACAAAGGCAAGCCCGAGTTCGTGTGGGGACGTTTAATCGAAGAGGGCGGAGAAGAAAAGACCGGCGTAGGCGAGGAAGATTACCTCTACATAGCCAGAGCTAGGAGGGCTATGGCCTTAGAGGTATTGGAACCAAAGGTCTACAAACGGCCGCCCAAGCTGGAGGAAATAAGAACAATAATACCCGGCTGGCTTCCTCCCATGAGTCATACCTTATTGGGAGCTGGCGACCCCCTTTGGGAGATGATAATAAAGCCTGTCAGAGAAGCCTCGGGGCTAACCAACTAGACGTCGAATAACTCCTTACCTCCTATTTTCCTCTTTATCTCGTACAGCAATACTTTATTCCTTGATTTTAAGTAGTCTATAAACTCTTTCCTCTTTGTAGGTTCCATGAATCTCAACAACATTGCGACATACCTAGTCCCTCTTGGCTCCTCTATCAGACGTTTTACTACCTTAGACACGCGTGACTTCCAGTGAGGATGTGAGTAATGGGCTAGCGCTTGGAGCGAGAGGACAGCTTGGTCCTCGCTTAAGTGCAGCAGCAAGTCCGGCCTCTCTATTAGCTCTTCCACTGAGACGCCCTTCGAGAGCGCCCAGCTTACGAACGCGTGGGCGGCCTCTGGGCCGACGTAAGCGCTTACTAGAGTCATTAACTCTTTCCTTAATTCTTTTTTGTCGTTTCGCATCGCGTTGTAGAGTTCCGGGTACGCGTTATACAAGGCCACTGCTAAGCTGGACCAAGATCTCGGCGTAGGGTAAGGCTCTAGGAGCTCGCTCTCATCTGGCAACTTGATCAAGTATTCTCTAAAGGATTTAAGGAACGTGCAGACCTCCTTCGCCCATGAGCTCTCGTAACGCCTTTGCATATAGTTACACCACATCTCCACTGAGGGTTCCTTGACGTTGAAGACTGCCAGCCTGTTCAATAGCGGAAGTGGTAACGGTCTCGCTATGGAGCTGTATTCGGGAGGGTTGCCTAGAGCCACCACGGGCTTCTTGAAATAGTATAGGTTAACTTTCTCTGATAAGACTATATCGTATGCAGCGCTGAGCACGGTGTCGTCATTTATGTTAGTAAACTCATCCAAAATGACCAGTCCAGCCCTAGCTTTCCTCAGCACCTTTGCCCAGCGAGGGATTGCGTAGTCAAAGCTCTTGTCAATTTTATCTGGAAGGGGAAAACCACTCAAATCTTCGGGTTTGACCATGTCTAACCTAAACAACACCATAACGAAAGTCTTGTCATAGTCGTCGGGCTCGGCCGAGTTTTCGTATTCCCAGAACTTCAAGCCGACCTCTTCGGCAGAGCTTTTGGCGACTTCGATTACTGTTTCGCTTTTGCCTATTCCCGGAGGTCCTACGTACAAGTGGTTGGCTCCGCACGCGTGTTTTGACATCCTACATCTGAGGTAGTTTCTGACGATCTTACCCATGGTTTCTATATCTATACTTTGGGCGCTTCTAATTAAGGTCTCTCTCGGAATACTCACCATGGTCCGTGCACCCTTTTAGGTTGAAGGTTAAAGGTGTAAGGCGCCCGACGGGCTCTCCCCTCATTCGCCGCTCCTTTGCGGCGTGAGGGAGGCGGGCTCTGTGGAGTTCATCAAAAAAGGGTTATGAAACCTAATGCGCTCAGACCGTTCCTAGCAGAATGATTACCATTGCTATAGCTCTCGCTACTAGCGTGTAACTCAGAGCGACGTTGATGTGTGTCAGCTGGACGCCTAGTATTACTACCAAGCTGGCCATACCATAGATCCACAAGCCTATTGCGAAGAACAGCGCAGATCTATCGCGCGTCTCCAGGTACGCTTTAAAGATGTAATAGCCTATTATGAATGGTCCGAGTACTAGGAACAGCAGGTGTGGTATGTGGAAACTCCACCATTCGAACCTTAGTATGTATGTGAACGCTATTATTGAGCCCACGAAGAAGTAGATACCTGCACCAATTCCTAGCAATGCTAGTAGCTTCGTCTTTGGGTGGTCAATAGCTCTCAACATGGAGTAAAGGACCAATATCAAGCCAGCAGTCTTGAAAGGTACCCCCACGGGGTACGTGAACGGTAGGTGGAATACTCCCCTTGCGATGACCTTACAGAGGAGCTGTGCAAGCGCTAGCAGCAACACCCCTAGGCCGAAGAGCTTTAGCCAGTCGAGCCCTAACACCTTGGCTCGCCAGAACGCCAGTATTGCGACTATGAGTTCGGCCAGCCCTACTATGAGGCCCAATTGGAGCAGCGTGGTTGGGTTTAGTAGTGCTAGCGCGCCGATCCCCCCAGCTACGGGCATTCTTTTACCCAGAGGGCTGGAACTAAGAGAAAATATAAAAATATAATTTAAAGTGCAACGGGTCGACACCGATTATTGTCGTTACATGGGTCTGCCGTCTTCGAGGCTGTACGCAGCAATGGTGCCCTTGTTCAAGTGGTTATCATAGTGAGTCCTCATGCGGAACTCCCTCTGCCTGAACGGGTTCCAATTGCTCACCGGCCTGTAGTAACCTATTATCCTACTCCATATTTCGGTCTTAGCTCCGCACCTCGGACACCTGGTGTAGAGTCCTACGGTCTTGTGGCCGTTCTCGCACACGCTGATGGCCGGCGTGTAGCTCCAGTAAACTACTCCTGCGTCCATTATCTTCTGGGTTAACTTCGCGAGCGCCTCTGGGTCTGGTTGCTCTCCGAGGAATATGTGCATCATAACTCCGCCGGTGAACCTCTGCTGGACCTTACCTTCCCACTTTATCCTCTGCCAGAGAGTTATGCCGTGGTCATAGTAAGGCACGACGCTAGTAGAGTACATGTCGACTCCTTCCGGTACGTACTCCCTTACTTCTGGGTAGTACTTCATGTCGTTCAGGAACAGCTTCGCAGCGGCAGTCTCTCCGGGCACTTCTTCGACGTTAAATGGTTCACCCATTTCAATTGTTAGTCTGGAGGCTATGTCGGCCATGGTCTTTATCATCTTGTCCTCTAGTTCTACTGCCTTCTCTTTAGCGCCGACGTCCTCACTCGTCCACACGTCGGGGTCTCCCATCAATATTGCTGCAGCTTCCGGCATTCCTATCGCTCCTATCGTGTTGAAGTGGGTCCTCGTCCACTCGGGGCTGTATTCCCATACCATGCTATAGAAGCTCTTGTGCATCTTCATTAGCCTTAAGTAGTGGCTCCTCCACCAGCTCAACCACTTGGCGACCAACTCCACTCTCTCTTCTAGTATTTGGAAGAATGTCTCCACGTCTCCTCTGGCGTCCAAGGCTATTCTCGGCAAGTTGACAGTGATCACGCCAATGCTACCAGTTATGTCTGGTATAGCCCACATTCCGCCTAGTCTGCCCTTTGCTAATTTTTCGAGTTCTTCCTTCCTCTGATCTTCTATCTTCTTTAGCCTTAGGCTTCCCATGAACGCCTTGTTTACCTCGTCCTTCTTGACCACGTAACGGCAGCACATCGCGAACGCGGAGTCCGGGTCTATAACCTTGGTGTTGAGCCAGTAATAACTTCCCATTTTTGCTGCTGTCACGAAGATTGCGTCGAACAGCTCGGCGTCGTTGTAGAAGTCCTTGGCAGTCGGCATCAGTGTCGGTATGGGGAAAGTGAAGGGTTGTCTTAGCGAGTCTCCCCTCTGAAGTACCTTGCCTAATTGGATGAGCCACCTGCGCGCTTCGTCAAGGTAGTCCCCTAGGAGGTCGCCGGTTGAGGCCCCTCCTATGATGACCGGTTGGTCCAACATGTACTTACTCTCGGTGTACGTTATAGTGATGTTTGTGAACGGCGTCTGCATTCCGGGCCTCCACGGCAAGTTCAATTCATAATAGAGCGTTTGAATCCCTTGCCTTAATTCTTCGTCACTTAAGTGTTCCTTTGCTATGAACGGTGCAACCCACAGCTCGACGCTACCGAATGCTTGAGCTCCGGTCCAGTATTGCTGCATCATCGCCAAGAAGTTGGCGGCGTGTGCCATTGCGACTTGGTAATGCCTCGCCGGGCCCGCAACTATGGTCGGAGTCTTCAAGCCTTTTTTCAACACCCTCGAATAGTCGTTTCCGTTGCAGTAGGGGAGGAAGACGCTCTGGGGGAGTTTGTGTACATAGACTATTCCCTCCTTGTGGGCGCTTATCATGTCTTTGGGCATGACGTTCTCTACGACGTGCTCCCAGAGATACCTCTCGGCGGCCTCCAGTAGGAGTTTGTTGGGACCTTGGTATTCGTTGGAGTTGACGCTTCTACCCATCATTTCCTCGAGCACGTTCTTTGGTTTTTTGGCATTGGTGAACCCAAGCGCGGTCAGATGATCTCCTACCCTAGCCATCCGCGTCGCCGGTTATTGTTAGGTTGGTTGGTGCGAATTAATAAATAGCGTATGTTACCGGAATAATATTCGGGATTAAAGACTGCGGTAGTACGTCTCACTCCGCTTCGAAGTAGGGTTAAGAATACTGAAACTCACGTGGGACCCCTCCGCGCCTTAAGCTTATTCTAAACTCCTTTCGAACTTCTTGGTTTCTCTTATATGAGAAATTATCTCGTCTGGAGGTATATCAACCTTTCCCTTCAAGGTTAACTTCAGTAGGTCCTCTAACATTTCCCGTTCGTCGAAGATGCCTACCAACTTGTAGAATTCTCGGAGCAGCGCCACGTCTCCTGTGGGCTCTAGTTCGGAGAGCTCCAGCAACTTTCTCCGGAGCCTTCCGAGCTCGTGTAATATCTCCCTTATTCTTTGGTTTAGTTCGAAGTCTGCGGGTACTTCCTCTAAATCCTTGATTATCTTCTTCAGCTCTTCTAGCAATTCACTCTGTCTCTCAGAAGCCTCTACGTATTCGTCTACACCCATGGCCGTTACTCCCTCGAAGGTAGAGTGTAATAATACTCACCCATGGACTTTTGCATCCTGTCTAAGCGACTTCCTTCCTTGTTGACTCTGGGCCTTCCCGTCTCGGGATCCCTTCTGAACGTTATTCCGAGCTCTCTCAAGAACTCGTTCATGCCTTTTCTCAGCGTAGTCGGCGGCTCTGCTACGCCGTGCTTGCCCGGCTCGCCTTTAAATACCATTACTCTATCTGTTATCAGATCTATCATCACTAAGTCGTGGTCAACAACGAATGCCGCCGCGCCAGAGCCCTCTACTATGTGCCTTATCGCGTCACCCACTGCGAGCCTCTCTTCGACGTCTAAGAAGGCAGAAGGTTCGTCTAGTAGGTATAGGTCTGCTTCGGTGCCCAAGGTAACGGCAACTGCGAGCTTTTGGAGCTCTCCGCCAGACAAATGTCTGATTTCTTTCTCCAACAGTTTGTTGAGACCGAGCCTCTTTACTACCTCGACGTAGTACCAGCTGGACGTGTCCAAGAAATCGCTTCTAACCTTACTGAGAACGTCCTTTACTGTTTCTGCCTTTCCAAACATTTCGTGCGTTACATACTGGGGTTTGTACGCGAGCCTCAACTGGGGCAATACGAAGTCGGTGTTGTCCGGTTTGAGTACCCCAGCTATTAGCTTGATGAAAGTCGATTTGCCTATTCCATTAGGTCCTAGGATACCTATTATCTCCCCTCTGTGTATCTCGCCGGGGTTTACCTCCAAGGTGAAGACGCCCAACCTCTTCGTCATGAACGGCCACTCCAAGTACACCTCTGTCGGGACAGCCTTCTCCCTGAGCTCTGGGTTTACGAAAGTTATGGGTTTGTCCCTTATCCTCATGTTTTCGCTAGGTAGGAACCCTCGTATGTAGTGATTTATTCCCACCCTTGTCCCGTAGGGTTGGGACACTATCCCATAAACTCCCGGAACGCCGTAAACTATGTGAACCAAGTCCGACAAATAATCCAAAATGGCCAAATCATGTTCAATTATTAACACGTACCTGTTATCTGGAATGAACTTTTTAATGGATCTGGCCATGTTGATCCTCTCCCTTACGTCCAAATATGCGGCAGGCTCGTCAAATGCATAGAGGTCTGCGTCTTTGCTCAAGGCCGCGGCTATTAGGAACCTTTGAAGTTCTCCGCCCGAAAGCTTTCTTACATCTCTTTCCCAAAGGTGGGAGATGTTCAGCGCTTGGGCGACTTCCTTCGCGATGCCTCGTTCGTCTACGCGTGAGAGCAGTTGGCCTACAGATCCCTTCAAGAGTCTTGCGGCCTCTGCTACGTACTGCAACTTGTAGGATACCCTTATCTTTCCGTTGGCTAAATCCTTCAAATAGTTAAATAATTCGGTACCTTTGAACTTTCTCATAACTTCGTCCCAAGACGCTTTCTCTTTGCCTAAGTTAGGTTTCAAGAGGCCACTTAAAATCTTCAAGGAGGTAGATTTACCGGCACCGTTTCTCCCTATGATACCGGTAATTTGGCCTCTTTTGGGTACGGGCAAGCCGTAAAGCGCGAAGCCGTTCTTGCCGTACCGGTGGACTAGTCTTTCTTCTACTTCCTCCGGCAGGTTTTCTATATGAATAGCTTGGAATGGACATTTCTTAATGCAAATCCCACACCCCGTACACACGAGCTCGTGGATTACTGGCTTTCCGTCCTCCCCGAGCTCTATCGCTTTGTTTCTTCCAGTCTTATTGATGGGACAGAACCTTATGCACTCGTAATTACATTTGTTAGGCTTGCACAACTCCTTGTCTATTACAGCTACTCTGGGCACTGTTCTCTCCAAACTCAGGCGATACGAAGGAGTATTTTTAAAGTTGGGTGGTGAAGGCCGTGGGACGCAACTCGTGTATGTTATGGAAAATACTAGCATTGCTTAACATTTGGAGCTTAGGATTTTTTAGACTTACAACCTAAGGAATCTTAAAGATTCATGTAATGTGAGTTTAAAGGTCTCAAGAAATAATTTATAAGCACGGCGAGCCAGAAGGAATAGCGGGAAAGAGAAGAGGGGAGGTGAGAGGAAATGCCCAAGTGCCCTAAATGCGGCGCTGAAGTTAAGGAACCCATCAAGACGTGGGTGCTAGCACCTAAGGGAAGGAAAGGAGTGATAATAGGCCTATTCAGGTGTCCTAACGGCCACTACTTCAGGGCAAAGGTCGGCGAGGCTCCTCCGAAGAAGGAGGCCGCTTGAGGGTTTGTCGCCATCTTTGCACACAACCCTTTTTTCACCTTCAAACATACTGCCCAATCAGGGTTCTGAAGCATGGGTTTCAAAGTCAAGGATGTGAGTCTGGCTGACCAAGGAAAGTTAAAGATAGAATGGGCAGAGAACCACATGCCGGTGGTAGTAGGCCTTCGAAAACTTTGTACTGAAAAGAAGGTGTTCGAAGGCAAGAGAATATCCGCGGTACTCCACGTAACCAAAGAGACCGCCGCTCTCGTTAGGTCTCTTAAGTTCTGTGGTGCTGACGTCTATCTAGCCGGCAGCAACCCCCTAAGCACACAAGACGACGTGGCAGCAGCCCTTGCACACGAGGGTATAAACGTCTACGCTTGGAAGGGAGAGACTGAGGAAGAGTACTGGTGGGCTATCAGAAAAGTGATAGAGGAGGGAAACCCAGACTTAGTTATAGACGACGGTGGCGATCTTCACGCTACTATACATAAGGATTATCCAAATGTTGCAGAAGAAATAATTGGGGGGACTGAAGAGACTACGACTGGCGTAATAAGGCTAAGAGCAATGGAAAAAGAAGGCGTCCTCAAATATCCGGTCATTGCTGTAAATGACGCATTCACGAAGTTCCTCTTTGATAATAGGTATGGTACGGGACAAAGCACTATAGACGGCATACTGAGAGCGACCAACATTCTGTTAGCGGGAAAGGTGGCCGTGGTTGCGGGTTACGGGTGGGTAGGAAGAGGGATAGCTATGAGGCTTAGGGGGATGGGAGCCCGCGTAGTAGTAACTGAAGTGAACCCCCTACGGGCACTCGAAGCCGTACACGACGGGTTCGACGTCTTGAGGATGGACGACGCTGCCAGAATAGGCGACTTGTTCGTCACCGCCACCGGTAACATTCACGTAATCCGAAAGGAACACATACTGAAAATGAAAGATGGTGCCATCCTCGCAAACGCAGGTCATTTCAACGTAGAAATAGACGTGAAAGCGTTGGAAGAAATAGCGATTTCCAAGAGGAGGATAAGACCCTACGTCGATGAATATAAGCTTCCCGACGGCCGGCGCGTCTACTTGTTGGCAGAGGGTCGATTAGTAAACTTGGTTGCTGCGGAGGGTCATCCCAGCGAAGTCATGGACATGAGCTTCGCCAACCAGTTCCTCTCCCTTAAGTACTTGTTGGACAACGCCGGTAAGCTGGCAAATAAGGTATACAAGGTCCCTGTCGAGATCGATGAGGAGGTAGCAAGGCGTAAGCTGGATGCAATGGGTATTAAAATAGATAGCTTAACGGAAGAACAAATGAGGTACCTCAGCTCATGGTGAGAATAGTCGTAATTGGAAATGTTAACATAGACATTATTGCCTTTTTGGACGACCTTCCCTCGATAGACGAGGGAAGAGAGGCTAAAGACTGGCGAGTGCTTCCGGGAGGATCTGGAGCTAACTTCTCAGTGGCGGCCCGGAGCTTGGGTGCCGACGTGGAGCTCTACGCAGCCTTAGGAACGGGTACTTTCTCCAAAAAAGTAGTAGAAGAGTTGGAAAGGGTGGGCGTTAAAATCTTCGGACCGCTGAGGGAGGGAGAACAGTCAATAATATTCATCGCTTCTACACCAAAAGGAAAAGTGATGTATTCCTTAAAGGGGGTATCACACTTACTGAAACCAAGGGACTTACCCGATAAGTTCGACGCGGACCTCGTTCATGTAGCCACGAAACCGCCATCGTTTGTCGAAAAGTACGTCTCGGTTGAGAGACTCAGTTATTCTCCCGGAACTTATGTGTTTGAAGAAACTGCATCTGTCAAGCGAGTAGTCGAGGATGTGGACTTTCTTTTCGTGAATAAGTCGGAAGCTGAGAGACTAGGGCTCTATCCCGAACCAGAGGTCCTTCCAAGAGAGGTCTTAGTGATCACGCTGGGCGAGGAGGGCAGCCTAGTGTATTCTAGAAAAGGAGAAGTCTATTACGTCGGGAGCCTAGACGTAGAAAGGGTAATAGACACTACTGGCGCCGGCGACGTGTATGCGGCAGCGTTCTTAGTTACCTATTTGAGCGAGGGGGACTTAATCAAAGCCGCCAAGGTCGCCAGCGTTGCGGGGGCGTTCGCGGTAACCGTACCAGGAGGACAACTGGTGTTGGACGTTCAAAGCTTATACTCAGCTATACCTAAAGTAAGCGTGAGGGAGATGAAGAAGAGTCCGACCCCTGAAGGGTGAGGAGAAGGGGCTGCTGGCCGATCCTCTAAAAACTTGAGCTTGTGTTCATTCGAGGGTAGCAACGAGATGAACGGTCCGTTTCCGCCGACTCCAGACAACTTGGTAAAAGCTATAGTGTTTGGCGCGCTCGTGGGAGCGATCATCGCCGTGGTCGTTGACTATAAGTTGAGAAGGGAGTGATCAGGGGGCGAGCTCTCCTCACCTTTCGGCCGATGGCGTATACATCATCTCGATAGTTTGTTCAAGTGTTGTGGATGAGTTCAGATTGATAATCCCTCTTCTCACTTGCTAGCTTGAGTGCCTCGGGTCTTACGCCCACTGTAGTGGGTGGATGGGCCCGAGGTCTCCCGGCCTCAGCTCAACCTTAACCACGGTTCCTTGCAAAGGAGTTTACCCTCTATAATACACGAGCCGCATATACCTATACCACACTTCACTATCCTTTCGGTACTGTAGTACCCTCTCAGCCCTATTTCTTTTGCCAGTTCCTTGAGTGACGATATCATGGAAGGCGGTCCGCACGCGTAGACGTCTTTTCTCTGGTAGTTAACCCTAAGGAGGTCCAAGACCGTGCCCCTGAACCCCGAGCTCCCGTCTTCTGTCGCTACTTCGTCTATTTCGTCTATCTTCGGAACGTTCTTCGCGCTCTTAGCGCCGAAGAACAGCTTACCTCCCCAAAGTTGCTTCATGTAGAGTAAGGGAGCCACGCCTACTCCTCCTCCTACGAAAAGGGGTTTCCCGGAGGGAACGGGGGCTTGGCGGCCCAGAGGGCCCATGAGGCCTACTTTGTGGGCCGTGTAGAGGGCGGCCGTAGTGCTCCCTCTGACTTCTACGATGAAACGCAACACTCCCTTGCGATACCCCGCTACAGAGAGGGGGATAGCCTCATGACCGGGTACCCATACCATGAAGAAGGTCCCCGGCGGAGGAGCTCCCTCCTCCTCGTCATAGCTCACGAAAGCCTCATACATTCCTTTTGCGATCTTGCGGGTTCTTAAGACTTCTTTAGCCTTAAAGTTCAATATAATCACCTCAAGTTCATATAGTTGGAAACCTCTTTTTCTCCTACTATCTCTCCGCAATAGTAACACTTCAGTTTGAGTGGCCTTTTCGAGACGACTAAGAACTTCGACCTTATGGGTTCCTTCTTGGAACGTGAAATACACGAGCTATTGGGGCATACCAATATACCCTCGACAACGTCCGGTAATTTGACTCCTCTCTTCTCCACTACCTTTCCGTTTCTTATTATGTTAACCGTTGCTGTAGGCGCTATTAGGGCTAGCGCCTTGGTCTGCTCGTCACTCAAATATATATTTTCTATTTTAACTATGTCCTTCCGTCCGCCTAACTTTCTTGAGTAGACGTTCATTGCTATCAGTACCATGAAGCCCTCGCTGCCGTCTATTCCGAGGAGTTTCAGAACCTTTAGAGCCCTCCCGGGTGGAAGGTGATCTATTACCGTGCCATTATTTATTTTACTTACCTTTAGCTCCTTCACCTCAGACCACCCCTGCGCTCCACGCAAGGACAGCCATTCTAACTGGCACCGAGGCGACGACCTGATCGAAGTAGGCGGCGTGCGGGGTAGCGTCTATTTTCACGTCCAATTCGTCTACGCGCGGCAGTGGATGTAGGACGATCAAGTCTTCTTTCCCCCTTTTTATTAGGTCTAGAGTTATTCTGTAACTGCCCTTAACCTTCTCGTACTCTGATGGGTCGGGGAACCTTTCCTTCTGTATTCTGGTCACATATATTACATCGACGTTCGGTACGACGTCCTCTAACCTCTCTACTTCAAAAACGTTAAGGCCCATAGATCTTAGCTCCTCTAAGAACTTAGTTGAGGGTTTGAGAACTTCGGGAGCAACCAAGTAGACAGATCTTGGTTTAAATTTAGCTAGCGCCATCAAAAAGCTCCTCGCGGTCCTGGCGTACCGGAGGTCTCCTACCACGGCGTATCGAAGGCCCTCGAGCTCGCCTTTCTTCTTCTTGATTACGTATAAATCTATAAGTGATTGGGTCGGGTGCTGGTTCTTCCCGTCTCCGGCGTTGATTACTGGGTTAACAGCAATTTCGCTTGCGTACCTAGCAGAGCCGTCTAAGCTGTGCCTAATTACTATAATGTCACTGATCTTGTCCAACACTTTTATAGTATCGTATAAACTCTCGCCCTTGACGAAAGAACTGGCTTCCTCTCCAACTATAGTGAGCGTGAAAGCACACAACCTTTTAGCGCTCTCTTCGAAAGAGAGTCTCGTCCTAGTTGAAGGTTCTGTGAAAAGTAAGGAAACGGTTTTGTTTTCTAAGACGCACCACTTAGACTTATGAAGTTTTTTATACTCAATATCTTTTGCAAGCTCAATTATTTTGAGTATGTCTTCTTTACTCAAGTCTAAGATGTCTACAACGTCTGGCAACTAATGCCCGAGGATATCTTGGGATTGGAGGTAGAAAAACACGATTTTTCGTCAAGCTTTCAAAGACCCTTCTGGTATCCACAAAGGAACTGATGGAAGTGATGAAGTGGTTGATAGCATATCTACTAATATCACTGTTTACCCAGCACCATTACGATATTATGGTCTTCTACTACTCTGTTTTGTTAATGCTAATGGGTATTAGTCCTTATGACGTAAGCCCGAACGCCCCGTGGATCTATTCAAATCCAGTAACTTATCCGCAGTGGTACGCCTATCCCCCTTTTGGGTTGGTAGCCCTCTCGTTACCCTCTCTAGTACTTCGCAAATTGGGGTTATTAAACACAATATCATTCAGAATAGTACTTAAACTTATATTGCTGGCATCAGCTATCTGGATATCAAAGCGTCTGGACGAGGTACGAAGGGGAGACGGACTTAAGTTCATTAAGAATCCGTTGGTGTTCTTCGTTACAGCAGTACACGGGATGATTGACGTACTGGCTGCCGCCCTGCTGTTAGAAGCTATATACAGGTTAAAGAAAAAGGATCGTCATTGGTGGCTCTTCCTAGCATTAGCCGCGACGACCAAGCAGACGACGTGGATACTTCTGCCGGCTTTAATTGGTTTGGCTCTGAGACTGAAATTATACAAAGACGTCATTAAAGCCCTTGTGCTGAGTTTATTGATAATACTCCCCTTCATTTCCCAAGGTTTCATCAACAATGTTTTAATATTTCATGAGAACAGGCCTCCGGCATCCCTCGGATACGCGGGAATCCCCTTGATTACAGTTGCCGGCGATCTGGCTACATTCCACATAGCCAACCTGGTCGCTCCATGTTTCGGCAAGCCTTCGCCTAAGAGTGGTTGGGGATCCTCGGCTCTCATGTTATTTTTCATCATAACCTTGGTTTACTCTTTTATGATTTCGTATAAAGGAAGTTTTGCGAGATCGTTGGTAATATCGTCACTGGCTTTCATCCTTTTCAGTAAGGTCGTTAGCCCTCAAAACTTGTTGGTCCCTTTGGTAGTTTTTATGACATTGGGAGTTCCTTCGAGCCTTACGTACTTAATGGGGTTATTGGCGACTCTTGTCGACGCCTTTTTGGGTACAGCTTATTCAATAGTCGGCTATCTGGGAGAAGATATTCTAAACAAGCTAGGGATTAGCATAGTTACTTTATATCGATCCAACCTATGGCTCTCTAACTTGTCCGGTTTCGTAGGGCTCTTTGCACTAATATCTTATCATTTTATTATAGTAACAATACTGTTTCACGTATTGAAGGATAGGATAGGCATAAGGAAGTTTGTGGCGCTCTATGTAGTTTACATAATCTTAGTTCTGAATAGTGTGACTATTGAGAGCGGTGCTCAAGAACTTGCGGGGGCGCTGAATGTCACCAAAAATGCGCGCGGAGCGGTCATCTGGATCTGGCTAAACCCTTTCAACGGCTTAAAGAGTGGGGACTACATACATTTAGACGAAGCGACTGCTTACTGGGAGTATACATACCCCCTTGCGCTCAAAACCGTGAAGTGGATAAAGGAGCACGGTTTCGGCTACGTAGTCATCCCATTTACTGTAGATCGGTACAAGCTATACGAGTACGTTCCTTGGCTCTTCGCGCTTGCGACGGAGAGGATACCTTTTGCTTGGTTGGTTGTGGTGAGTAACGACGTTAAGGAATACTTGAGCGGCCACGCCAGCGCCCCGCCCACATCAAATATCACCGAGTTACTGGAAGATGCATTCAAGGCCACTCCGTACTATTTAAATATGAAAATACTAGAAGCATCCAAGAAATTAAGCATCATATTAGAAAAATCAAACGCATCTAGGGTGGTAAAAGTAATCTGGGAGAAGATGAGGTGCCCGATAAGCTACTTGAGGAGCGGAAACGGCCTACCGATAATATTTCTGATAAACAAGGCTCGTCCAGCAAAGGTTCCTTTCAACGGAACTAGGTATATAGTCATGTATCCTAAGGACCTTACCTTTATCAACGATTACTATGAGGGTAAGGTGGTCTATGGAACACCGATCACGCCACCGAATAAGGTCACGTTAGAGGAGTGGCTGTCTCAATATGCAAAGAAGTCTTCGCTATATAGTCTTCTCTGCGCTTCGCGGTAGTATATAGTTGGCACCTTCCTCAGCAGTCTCCTCCGGAGGCCCATATCGGCCGTAGCTACTGCTAAGCCGTATTTCAAAGCTATCGATACTATGTCGTCGTCTGTCTTCTTTTCTATGCTA
This sequence comes from Ignicoccus sp., assembly GCF_056435145.1. Taxonomy (NCBI): domain Archaea; kingdom Thermoproteati; phylum Thermoproteota; class Thermoprotei; order Desulfurococcales; family Desulfurococcaceae; genus Ignicoccus; species Ignicoccus sp. The sequence continues at coordinate 3,802 of NZ_JBWNMZ010000023.1, read as the reverse complement.
ATGTTTATTATAGGACACCGCTTTAGGACCAGGGGGAGGACCAACCTCGCCGCTTTTCCCCTTTTGTTTCGTTCGGTTGAGATCTTTTCCAGTTCCCGCAAGACCGAGCGCGTGAGTACACATATGCCTCCCATTTCTTCTATCTGCGCCAAAACGTCTATACCTTCAGCTATGAGCAAGAGTATCGAAGTATCGACTATTACTAACCTTCTTTTGAGACGTTCGAGCTCGTGGATGTCAAGTACCTTCATGATCCGCCCGATGCCTAACTTAACAAGGTAAAAACTCCATCTATTTCTGAGAGCTACGGGTCCTCAGCAGTGAAGGCGCTTGCATACTTATTAATGCTTTTAATGGTAATAGACGGTATCATTAGTTCCTACATAGCCCTAAAGGCGCCGTATCCCGCGTCAGTGCCCCTGGGCAGCCCCATGGCTTATAGAAACATCTACCTCCACGTACCCATCGCGTGGGCTACGTACGTCCTCTTCATTATAGCTTTCATACTGTCGATACTGTACCTAGTCACTGGGGACAAAAAGTACGATAAGTATGAGGCACTATTTATATATACGGCACTAGTGTATGCCTTCATGGTCTTAGTAACGGGAAGCGCGTGGGCACAAGAGTCGTGGGGTAGCTTTTGGAACTGGGACCCGAGGGAGACCGGCGTACTAGTTCTCTTTATAGCGTACCTAGTTTACGTGGCTATAAGGAAGAGCGTTCAAGACCCGGACCGCCGGGCTACGATATCTGCTGTGTACTCGATCGCGGCGTTTGCAACAGTTCCAATAAGCTTTATAATGCCTTACGTGATGGAGGGTTCGCTCCATCCGACGTTACAAGCTACTAAAGGCTTTATCACGCAACCCCAAGTGTCAAAATTCTTCTTCACTAAAGTGCTGCTAACAGTAGTCGAGGCAGTACTCATACCAATAGTCGTAGGGGCTGGATACACAAAGGAGTTCTTTAGGGCGGCGCTGGTAACAGCAGTTATACTGTTCGTAGGTGCGGTGCTCGCGTACCCGTGGGGAGTGACGGGGAGAGTGGTCGAAGCAAGACTTCAGCACGGCTCTGGCGAGTTGACTGCTGCGTACAAAGGAGAAAGGATAAATATAAAGGGTAAGTTATTACTTCTTGTGCATAACGAGAAAGGTGAGATGAAGGTCGTAGTGGAGGACACTAAAGGATTACCCAAGCCAGAGTTCGTAAGCGTACCCGGTTTTGCGAGAGGGAGCAACCTAACTGTGAAGTACGGGGGACGAGAATTGTGGCCTACGATACTTGGCCACCTGGTTCGCGTCGAGGACAGAAAGGTTACTGTGCTGAATCCGTTCTGCATCTCATTGACGCTCTTCGTCTACGCCTTGGGTTTCTTAATCTTGGCTTATGTGTTACCTCGAGAAACCATCTATTATTAGTAGATATTTGGACTTAATCCCGGAAACGTCCGGATTTGTGAAGAAAAGTGCCGACAGAGCGTGATAGGCGATGGTATGCCCACACGCCAAGGTAAAGAGCATTTTCAGAAAGAAAGTGATTTGCAGCATATTGGAAAAGGAGGTCAACCACAAGAAGTATCCATGCTTGAGTGACGAGTACCAAGATTGTCCTATCTATAGAGAATATATGGAAAAGACCAAGAAAGAGGGAGCTAAGTTGATACTTCCTACAATCAAAGAGGTCGAGAGCGATGAACCCTTAGAGAGGATGGTTAATGAGGAAGTTATTAAGGCAAAAAAGTTCTACGACCCTAAGAAAGGAGAGAGGCCTCCTACTTGTTACGATTGTTTGTACTTCTCACCTACTACGAGATACTGCTTATTTTTGAGGAAGAAGATTTCTAACCCTGAGGAGCCAGAATGCAACCGCTCGAAGGCTTCTTAGTGAGGTATCGCGACACTGTCTGGTTAGCTAAGGGAGTGGACGTTTGCTCGGACAGTGTGATAGCTTACCCTCGTTACGACATCAAAGGAAGAAAGTTGAAGAAGGAAGTCGTCAATCATCTAGTCTCAAACTTCTTGGAACTCACTGACTGTGCGCCCAGCCCCGCTCCACTGCTTCCGCTAAGCGAGGTAGAATTAATAGACCCTCTCTATCTTGTTAACGCTGACCCGGTCGCCAAGGAGTTCGCTTCTTTGTTCCCGTGCGAGGTCGGGCTGACGGGCTCTCGCGCCTTGGGAAGCGGAAAAGGGGATGTGGACTTAGTAGCTTACGATGAAAGTTGCTTCAAGGACATTGTAGAGCTATTGAGAGAACTCAAGGCCAAGGGCGAAGCGGATCCTTATGAGGGTAAGTGGGACGCCCTCGGTCCTAGGGCCAAGCGTAAGCGAAAGAGGTACTCCGCCCTAGAGGGAGTTTGGAAAGGAACGCCCTACTCTGTAAGGCTCGTCAAGGGTCCGAGGTCGCCTCGAAGGCCCGTGCCTTTAGGACGCGTCGTCGTACGTGGCACAGTCGTTCGGTCGGACCCCTACACGCCGACTCAAATAGTGTTGCACGACGGAACGGTAGCGGAGAGCTTACGCCTTCAACACGCGGAGGTTCCAACGGGATACGAGGTTGTTATCGAAGGAATCCTAGAGGTAAGGGTGGACGGGGTGAGAGTATCCTTACCTCCGGGAGGAAGGTTAGAGATACTTGCTCCCTAATACCCTTAGCAGTAGCTTTGGAGGCTGGAATATGTAAACCTGGGAACGTCTGTCCGGAGAGGTCTAGTAGTTTCTCGTATCCAGACTTGTTGGTTGATGCGTTCGAGTTACAAAGGAGTTGCCGGCTTTCCCAAAAGGGTGCCCCTCTCGGTCTGGTGTACCTAGAGGCCTTGAGGAGCCAACGGAGTACGCTTACGGGCTACGCTATACTGACAGTACCTTTAATGAAACATTTACAAGAAGGCCTGGACGCCGTCAGATACGCTTTGGACGACCTCAAGGCGAGCAAGGTTTATGACGCTCAGCTCTTCTTGAAGGCCCTCTCTGAGGCTGGGCTAAGTCACTACAAGAAGGTAGAAGGTTTTGTCAACGCTGATGAATGGCAAAACTATAACGACGACCTCTGGGGCCTCTTCGTTTACCTATCTAGGTATGATGATCTGTTTAGAGAAATAGTTCGGGGATATCCTTTGCGTTCAGAAGGAGCGCTCACGCTCATCCTGGAGGGCTACTCCAAGCACACCATTGAAAAGCTACAACGCTTTGTGCTTTCCAACATTATAGATAGCTTAGTGGCTCGTAAGCACGGCTACAGGGTTGCCTTGGAGCTTAGGGCGGCAGCCCGAGAAGGCTACCACGATTGGTACATAGAAAAGAAGAGAATAAACCCGGGAACTGCAGCTGACATAATAGCTGTTTCGATACTCCTCGCACTGGCTGAGGAAGTGACATGAAGGTAGAAGTGGCGCCGGAAGCGATAAGGAAGGCCAAGCTGGTCGGGCCAGTAATATACCAAAAGCACGTAAAGGGGAAGGCTGAGGTAGGCGAACTTGTCGAAGTCGAGGGCGAAGGGGGAAAGCTCTGTGCCCTTTGGGATGAGACAGGCCCCGTTAGGCTCAGGGTGCTCTTTTGGCACGAGTGCCCGGGGTCGGTCGAGGACGCCGTTCGGGAGGCTTTGGTGAGGGCTTATAGAACTAGGGAGGCGAACGGTTCGGCCTTCTGGGAGGCATATAGGCTCGTCAACAGCGACGGCGACTCGTTCCCCGGCCTAATAGTAGACGTCTACAAGGACTTGGCCGTCCTCCAGTCCTCCTCCCTCGCTGTAGACAAACACATAATGACGATAGCAAGGATAGTGAAGGAGGTGACCGGCG
>NZ_JBWNMZ010000022.1:0-29604 GCF_056435145.1 Ignicoccus sp. | reverse complement strand
CGCCGTCGCTCAAGCCGTCCCTGTCCGTATCGTTGGAGAGCGGGCTGGTGTGGTACTTCATCACTTCTTGGTAATCGGTTAACCCGTCCTTGTCGGTGTCCGGGTTAAGGGGGTTAGTTTGATAGACCTTCACTTCTTGGTAGTCAGTCAGTTTGTCGTTGTCGGTGTCTTGAGTTAGGGGGCTGGTGCCGTAGACCTTTACCTCTTGATAGTCGGTCAGTTTGTCTTCGTCCGTGTCGGCGAGCGTGGGGCTGGTGTGGTACTTCATCACTTCCTCGTAGTCCGTTAGGCGGTCCTTGTCAGTATCTGGGGCAAGGGGGTCCGTGTGGTAGACCTTTGCTTCGAGGTAGTCGGTTAGGCCGTCCCCGTCAGTGTCTTGGCTTAGCGGGTTGGTGTGGTACTTGAGGAGCTCCGCGCCGTCGCTCAAGCCGTCCCTGTCCGTATCGTTGGAGAGCGGGCTGGTCTTGTAGTAAGACAGCTCTTGGTAGTCGCTGAGTTTGTCTCCGTCCGTGTCAGGGTTGAGCGGGTTGGTACCGTAGACCTTCACTTCTTGATAGTCGGTTAACCCATCTCTGTCCGTGTCGGGATTGAGTGGATTGGTCTTGTAGACCTTTACCTCGTTGCCGTCCGTTAGCCCGTCGCTGTCAGAGTCGGGGTTAAGGGGGTTGGTGTGGTAGACCTTTACTTCGAGGTAGTCGGTCAGTTTGTCGCTGTCGGTGTCGGGGTTGAGCGGGTTTGTGCGGTACTTCATCACTTCCTGATAGTCGGTGAGCTTGTCGTTGTCGGTGTCTTGGCTTAACGGGTTGGTGTGGTAGACCTTTACCTCTTGGTAGTCAGTGAGCTTGTCTCCGTCGGTATCCGGGTTAAGGGGGTTGGTCTTGTATACTTTTACTTCCTCGTAGTCCGTTAGCCCATCTCTGTCAGTGTCAGGATTGAGTGGGTTGGTACCGTAGACCTTCACTTCTTGATAGTCGGTTAGGCCGTCCCCGTCAGTGTCTTGGCTTAGCGGGTTGGTGTGGTACTTGAGGAGCTCCGCGCCGCTAAGGAGGCCGTCCCCGTCGGGGTCAAAGGAAGTGGCGTTTAACGAAAAGTAGGCGAAAGCGCCGTCGTTAGAGAAAGCCTCAGCTGACGCGGCGGCTCCCGTAGGAACTAGGTACAACTTAACCGCCCTCGTACCGTTTACGCCAACGATCCTTACTATGTTATCGTTGATGGCGGATATGCCGACGTTCGGAACGGTCGACCTAGCTTTGAACCCGTTCAAGTAAACTGTTACAGAGGTCGGCTTGTACGTTTCTACGTACAACAAGAGGTTGAATGTTCCTCCGTCGTAAGCTGCCTTGAGAAATTTGAGCGAACTCTCGGTGCTGTTAAGCGCGAGTTTGGTAAGCTCACTAGAGGCAGTGCACCACATTATGGGTTCGGTGCTGTTAATTACATCTAACGCGAATGCTATTTTCTTCTCCTCAACCACTTCTCCTTTGCCGTTGAGCAGCTTAACCGTTAGTGTGCCACAAGGAAACTTGTACTTCAATGCCTTGAGTGGCAGTTCTAAATCTATGGTCCCTTTGGTATAAGCCATCGCGACGTAAGCTTTCGAAGAAACCAATCCACAAGCGTCCACTTGCACCGTGAGGGATGTTGCGTTTATCGTTATTACAGGAACGGGTACTACGAACTTGGGATAGCTGGTAGAAATCAGACAGCTCATCGTAGCTGGGACTACCAGCTTCTGGGCTAAGGTCGTGGCTGCTAACGTTAGTAAGACCGCCAACACCTTCTTCATAGCTTAATGCCCAGAACTCCTCCTCAGAGGAGTGAAAAACCTATTTCTTACGGGTGAGCAAGCCTTATTACTTCGTCCAGACGATAATGTCTCATCGAAACGCCGTTCCGGTTGATGATAGCTACGTCTATACCCTCCCCGGAGGCGGTGTCCCTCCTGGTAGCCGCGAAGACTGCGCGCACGGCGAGCTTCACGAGGTCTTCAACTTCCATATTGGGATCGTATTCGGCTTCGATTACGCCTATAGCCATGGGAGAGCCCGAACCCGTTACTAAGAACTCCTCCTCGGCAACGGTCCCAAACCAGTCCAAGCTGTACAGCCTAGGGGCGACGTCAAAACCTCCGATTAACAGTTGAACTATGTAGGGGTAGAAACGCGCAGAATGTAGCACGTTAGATAGGAAGGTGGCTGCCGCTTTAACGCTCATCCTCTTTTTATTGGATAGTTCGTAATTCTTTACCTCGGTTCTCAAAAGTTCTGCGAGCACTTGCGCGTCCGCGACGAGGCCCGCTGTAGTCATTGCCATATAGTTGCTTATTTTCACTATTTTCTGTACCTTCTTATGGACTATAAAGTTTCCAGCAGTAGCCCTCTTATCGGCCGCCAACACAACTGCCTTTTCGGACCTTATGCCCACTGTCGTGGTGCCCTTTAATGCCCTCGCCACCTTCTCGTCAAGGCTCAAGGTAACACACCTTCCGGCTTTAGGGGCTCGAATAGAACTAAAAGTTACTTGAGCCTAACGCGAGTCCAAGACTTCTTGTTCTGCCAACTGTAGCGCCTCATCCTCTTGGAGCGGCCGAAGCCGCACGCGACGCAGTATCCCTTTCTTACATTAAAGGAATGTCTCCCGCACCTCCTACACCTTATGTGGGTCTTGCCCTTGTTGTGCTTACCGAAGGATGGAGTGCCCTTACTCATAGCTTCACACCTCCACAGGAGAAACGAAGACTACTCCGTCCCCACGGATCAATATCGTTCCCAGAGGTCTCGTGTGGTCCCCCCTGACCTCTTCCGCGTCTTCCAAGACTATGTTTAAGTGTATGTCAAAGGTCTTAAGCCTCCCTCTGACCTTGCCGTCCCTCAATTTCACGAGCACAATTTTGCCTATTGCTTCTGCCATCACCTTGTGTGCGGTGTCAGCCATGTGACCTCCCGGACCGCCTGCGAGCCACGTTTAAATTACGTTCGCGTTTAACTCTTGTCCCTTAAGAATTGCCTAATATCCTTAACTATTATTTTCCACATATCCTCGGTACTGTAGAGGGACATGCGGGCTAACCCTTGCCTGTAGAACATCCCTCCGGCCTCCCGGTCGTCGTCCCAGACGTCCACTACTATCCCCACCTCCTTTCCGGGGTAAGGCCTAGTAACCCTCCCGACCCTCTGGAGCGTACGCGTCTGCGACCTGCCCCCTGCCGCGAGGACCAAGGACTTTAGCGGCGGGAGGTCCAAGCCCTCGTCAGCCAATGTAGTGGCCACCACAACGTCCAAGTCCCCGCGCAAGACTGCCCTCAAGACAGACTCCCTTTGGGAGGAGCTCTCCTTACCCGTTAACACGGCACATGATATACGCTGCGACTTTATGGCCTTACACAATTCGTGGGCGTGCTTTATTTCCTTTACTAACACTAACACGGGCTTCGGTAGTTGTTTCACAACTTCAGCTATCTCAGCATTTCTTCGGGGATCATAGAATACGTAGTTCTTTAACTTGACGTACTTCTGAGCGCCTTGGAGCCCTTCTAAAGCGCTAAGGGCCTCCCGATCTAAAGTCACTTTTCTCTTTAGCATTATAATGTTCACTGGGACCAAGTATCCCTTTTCTATTAGCTCTGAGGAAGTTATCCTCTTGGGAACTACATCGCCTATTAAAGCGTAAATTAGCACGTCCTTTCCGTCGTCCCTCCATGGTGTGGCCGACAAGCCCAGCCTCAAGGACCAAGGGTTCGCACGCACGACTTCGGAGACGGTGCGGGCCGGGACGTGTTGTACCTCGTCTACTATTACTAGGCCAGCCTTCATGTATTCTTCGAAGAGTCTCTCTGCCTTGTCCTTACTCAGTTCAGTATAGTCCATCCTTATTTCATCATCTATATCCTCTTTAATTTCTTTGGCCTTCCCAACCCTAACCAAGGCCCGGTAGAGGGTCTGTACGGTACAAGCCACCACGGACTCTCCAACTTGGAAGTTCTCTGAGTCCACCAATCCCGCTTTCAGACCGTATTTCTTAAACCTCATAACTGCTTGGACGTTCAATGTTTTGTTCAAGCTTAAGAAGAAAACTTTCTTAACTTGTCCGCTCTCCAAGAGAGTCTTTGCGATCGCTACGGCCATCTCCGTCTTCCCGGCACCCGTAGCCGCTTGGATGGTTGCGGCTCCCTGGAGAGCGAGCATCTTCAAGGCTTGTGATACCGCGACCTTTTGGTAGTCCCGCAAGAAGTCCGCGCTGGGCTCCAGGGGCAAGTCAGCATAGAGTTTGCTGATGTTTATATCTAAATGCCTGAGCAACCTTATCAATAAACCTCTAAACGTCCTGATGTACGCCGATCCGTCCTTCAACGTTATATCGTAAAGCCTCGTAAGCCTCCCATCTCTGACCAACTCTCCGGCGTAGTTGACCCAACGGTACTCACAATAGCTTAGGGCATTTTCTCTCCTCTCCCTCTCTATCTCTGGCGACTCTATATCGCAGTCCTCGTAAGGGGCGAGCTTCGCTTGAAGTTCCTCCGCCTTCTCCTCGCTAACTTTAATTATTACAGAATTGCCCAAGAATACCGGATACTCTTGTTCCCTTCTCTGAGAAGCGACTAGGGCTGCGGAGGAGACGGCCTTCTCAGCTACCTCTTGAGCCAAGGATGTAGGCAAACGACCGAAAGGCGGTAGGTAGAAGCGCCCACGGTAGTAAGGGGCTAATTCAACCAATTTGAAAAATAGGTCCCTGTCCTTCTTTATTTTGAACTTTACTAATAAGGATACATCTTTAGCTAGCTCGTTAATCGCGGCTGAACCCTCTAGGAACGCCGCGTCCACGTCGTCCACGTCTAGCTCCGTTGGGATCCGTCCTTCCTCAGTTACTAGCTCGAAACGCGCCCCCATAGCTCTGAGGGAGGTCACAGCCTCTACTACTGTCTGGTAATCCCTCAAGGCAGGCCTTACGACCCAAGATCTCGACTCTGGGTCCCAGCGCGCCCCTAAGGATTCCTTAACAATCCTCTTGAACTCTTCGAAGTCCTCTATGCTATATGTCTTTTCTATCAATAAGTAATACTTTACGTTGACGTCCTCTTTTAATATCAGCGACGGATCCCCTTGCAGAACTGCCGCCACCGCTGGGGGGTCCCAGAGCAACACTAGCGCGGCAACTCTCTCGGAGTCCACCATCTCGTCGGACCTTATAGCCGACGACCCCCTTCCTTAATCAAGAGTTAAGGGCAACATTTAAAAGATCCATAGTTCCTCTCAGCTGGGAGCCGCCGTAGCTCAGCCGGGCAGAGCGCCGGGCCCATAAGGTTCCGACGCGCGAGAACCGAGGGGCTTGGGAGACCCGGTGGCCCGGGGTTCAAATCCCCGCGGCGGCACCACCTAAACTCTGGGCGAAAGGCGTGGTCCCATACCTCAAGTTATACGTGGTTGTAGACAACGAGGCGCAGCCTCCCTTTGTCAGTAGGTGGGGACTCTCGATATACCTAGAGAGCCCTTCTTGGAAAGCGTTCTGGGATGCTAACAGCGATGCAAATGCAGTTAGGCACAACGCAACGTTGCTTGAAATACCGCTCGAAGTAGACTACCTAATCTTCAGTCACAGACACTGGGACCATACCGGCGGAGCCGAAGCGATAAAGGCGAGAAGAGTGATCGCTCCGGACGACCCGCTCTTCCCCATACCGGTGGCTGAAAAGATAAAGGGTCCAGCCAAGCTGGACGAAGGCCTCTACTTGTCCCGAACCTTAGAGACCGAAGGAATTAAGGAGAGGGCCTTGGTTATCGATGTAAAGGACTACGGTCAAGTAATGCTCGTGGGTTGTAGTCACCCGGGCGTACACGCGCTTTACAGAAGCGTAGTAGAAGATTTCGGCTTCCGCCCTAAGGCCGTCATAGGAGGCTTCCACTTGGCGGGCAAGCCCAAGAAGGAAGTAGACTCTGTCCTTCACGCGCTCTACGCCTTGGGCGCCGAAGAGGTTCACCCGATCCACTGCTCCGGAAATTACGCTAAATCGTTAGCCAAAAGTGATGTTGTGGCTGGAAGGGTGCTGACCTATGGAAACATTTAAAAAGAATTACTTCCATGTTTGAGAAGGCGATTCGACGAGGTGATTTACGAAAATTATTTAACCAAGTAACTCCAACTAACCCACGAGAAAGTGGGATGAAGTATGAGATCTAAGTTCATACTGCCAGTCTTGTTGGCCCATACGGTCCTCGCCGTCTCCCTTTATGGGAGCGGGTCGACGTTCGTCTACCCCTTCGTGTCCTTCGCTGCGTACTACTACAAAGTTGCACAAGTAACGTACCAAGGTGTAGGTTCTGGGGCCGGCATAGCCAACTTGCTTAACCACCTAACAGACTTCGCGGGGAGCGACGTACCCATACCAAAGGAGAGGTACGTACCGCTCCTCTTTGAAGGAAAGCAAGTAGTGCACGTGCCCGTAGTGGCCGGTGCCGTGGTCGTAATATATAACATACCTGAGCTAGGAAAGAGGGTACTCAAGCTCGACGGAGAGGTACTGGCCGAAATTTACATGGGTAAGATAAAGTATTGGGACGACCCGAGGATAAAGAACCTCCAGGACCCCGACGTGGCCGCCAGGCTCCCCCACAAGCCGATAATAGCCGTCCACCGTTCCGACGCTTCCGGCACCACCGCTGTCTTTACCAAATACTTGTCCAAATCATCGACAGAGTGGAACACAAAGGTAGGCTCCCACCTAGTGATAAACTGGCCCGTAGACAAGGTTGGAAGGGGTATAGGAGCCCCTAAGAACCAAGGAGTAGCTGCAACCGTCAGCAGGACTCCCTACAGCATAGGCTACGTCGAGTACGCTTACGCAATACAAGCTGGACTCCCCACTGCGGCCCTAAAGAACGCCGAGGGCAGCTTCGTGCTCCCTACGCCAAAGACCATAAGCGCGGCCACGGCAGGCGCGGCGAAACGCTGGGTGTGCGTGCTGCACGCTCCCTACTTCTACGCAGACTCGCTGGTGTTGGCACCGGGTAAGGAGTCCTACCCCATAGTCGCCACTCCCTACATAATCTTCTTCAGAGACTCTCCCAAGCTAAAGCAGATAGTTGACTTCGTTAAGTACTTGCTGAGCGACAACGTTCAAGAAGCGTCTATTAAGATGGGTTATGCGCCGCTGTCAAAGGCGTTTAGGGAGCAACTAACAGCCGAACTAAACCAGCTGCTTAGTAAGTAGTAGGGTAGTAAGTAGAGTAGCCAAGGGACAGAAACACGAGATACGAATTTTTGGAATCCCGCTCCTCTAAGGCTAAAGGTCCTCCGGCCTCCTCTTTCCGGCATAGGGGTCTTCCACTCTCACCCTCTCGTTCAAAGGCTGCGTCGACACTTCTATCAAACGGACGTCCTCTAGGGCGATCAACTGGTGAACTGTGTAGGGCTCTATCGTTACAGCTTGGCCTTCCTCTAACACGTACTCCCCATCCTTACTCTTTACGAGTAGCTTCCCCTTGTCCACGTATATCGTTTCCTTCTTCTCTTTATGATAATGAACGCTAGTGGAATATCCCTTCTTTATTTCTAAGATCTTTCCGCCGTATTCTGGTTCGTCTGCTATCCATATCTCCCTCCCCCAAGGTTTTTCTACTACCTTTGCCCTCTTTATGTGCGAAGGGAGGACCGCCTTTAGCGTCTCTTGTGTCAACTCGGACGTACCCGTGGGGGCCCTACGAAGCGAAAGGTTATTTGTTGAGGAGTTTGTTTCGCAGCCTAAGCTTTATCTTCAAGCGAGTCATCATTTTTCTCCTCTCCACAGCCGCCCGACGCTCGTGGCGAGAGATGGTCTCCCGCAGTTCTTCCGCACCTCCCCAAACTTCCCCTCCGCTCTCGTCCACAATATGGTAGGCAACTTCCTTTCCGTCGGTAGTTACTGTCATTATACTCCATCTGTCATCCCTTAAGTACGGTATGGTGACCAATACTTCGTCTGAGGAAGGAGCGTTCCATTGTATGGAGAAGTAGTTAGATATGAACTCCGGTATCTGCGTGTAAGCGTTCACACGCTCCAAGTCGCCTTCTCCGAGTAAGAGCAAAGGAACCTTCTCGGGGGGTCTTCTGAGGGGGACCAGAGGGGGGTGACCGCTGAGGCAATCTTCGCCGAAGTACTCTGGGTGGTCCGACGTTACTAGAACGGTCCAACCCTCCGGAACCAACTCCTCCCGAACCCTTTTCACGAAGCCAGCGAAGAGCTTGACACACTCTTCATAAGCTTTCCTCAACTTTCTGAATATTCCTTCATCTTCAAGAACGTCCTTTATCAAGTCGCAAGTTCTGTAGTATTGTACAAGCCTCTTCAAAGAGTCCACTTGATAGAGCTTCAAGATTTCTCCTACGTACACGTTGAAACTCCAAGTGAGCATGTGGAGGTCTAAGGCGTGGCGGAATTCCCCGCAAGAGTACTCGCCGTGCGGCGTGAAGGCGTGGAAGTAGACGAACCAGTTACCCCTAAGCTTTTTCAACTTATATATAGCTACATCCGCCAAGTCGTCGTAGAGGTGCCTGGCTGGAAAGTTTCCTGCCTTAAATATCACGCCTTTCTTCCAAGGCAAGGCGTCTATTATTGTATTCAAGAGGGCCATCTTACCCAAATTTCTATACCTTTTAGTAGCTGAGGTAGCCAAGTACCACGAAGCTGAAACGAGGGCCTTACTGATGTAATCTACTCTTGAGATGACCTTAGACGTGCTCGCTAAGTCTTCGACGTCGAACGAGGGGAGGCTCAGAGGGGGACTGTCCAGCTGGCTGTAAACCATAGTACGTACATTCGACTTCTTCAGTGCATGAACTACGGACTCCTCAGCTAAGAGCTTAGACAACGTCGGAATAAAGTTGAATATGCCAAAGGTAGCAGGACTCCCCTTAAGCGTATTTATACCGACGGTCTTCAAGACCGTCATCGGATCGAGCTCGGTTGGCCAAAAGACGTGCGTGATGTGACGCCCGAAAAGTAGGGAGAAAGTGGCGCCGGGTGTCTGAGAGTAGGCGGGTAGCAGTTCCTTGTAATTCGAGGCGTCTGGGACGTGAGGCCTGAAGAAGTCCGCTCTCAACGAGTCACCGACGAGGAGTAACAGCTTCCTTTCCACTCATCAGCCCTTCTGGGGGCTGCGATAGGGGCCTCAATAAAGCAAGCGCAACGCGCTCACCAACGCCCCGATCAAGATTAAAATGAAGGTATACTCATCATTCACCCTTATTTTGTTGTGGAGCTTCTTGCTGACGTAAGTCCCCAACACAGCGCCCGTTGCCATAGTAACGGTGGCCGCGGGCTTGGGACAGAGGAAAGACGAACAGTAACCAGCCAAGGAAGTGATCACGGAAAGGATCTTTATCACGGGTAATTAAGTCAAAGCTTCACTTAAACTAATACCCATCGATTTCTGTAGCGCGACGAGCACGACGCTAAACCCTCCCCCAACCATAACTTTATCTAACGAACTAGAATCGACAACAATATCATGTCTTGATATTGGCTTTAGCAACTCCCTTTCTTATAAGTATCGTTATAATACACGTGAAAGATAGGGACGGCGAGTACGAGGCTAAGGCGGCTTTCCTGTTCAAAGCTTTTAACCCGGAGGGGATCGAGAGCGTTACCACAGAAGTAATTAGCAAGAAGACGAGCAACCGGCCGACACTTTGACCCTCCTTACTATTAAGTATGATGGTACGGACGTCAGGGCTTGTGCTGCCAGTATAGTCGGTACTACGTCCTTGGGGTTCGTGTCGAACGCGTTAACCAATATAAACGACGAACTTAGCCCGAATCCCAAGGCCAGCGTCTGGTCCAACGGGGACGAAATAAATCCGATTAGGAACCACGCCCACATCGCTTTCGGGAGTCGCACGACGTCAGTAGATTAATAGGGTAGTCGAGGCTGAGCGGGGAAGCCAGTGGAGTGGAAGGACGTAAAAATACCCATTACACTGTATAACAAATTGAAGGAATTGGCAACAAAAACGGGCTTCGAAGATCCAAACACCCTCTTGATTCACCTCTTGAGGGAGGCGGTGGCAAACTTGGAGGAGGAAATTGAGGAAACTAGCATAAGCGAAGAAGAAAAGAAGGAGATTATAGAGAGGTTGAGAAGTCTAGGTTACTTGTAAGTCCGAGAGGTGACGACATTGGTCTCCCGACCCCACGGAGGCAAGCTGGTAGAGAGGGTAGCCAAAGGCAGAACCAGGGAAAGGCTCGTCAAGGAAGCAAAAGAGATGATAAACATAAACGTGGACGAGGGGTTAGCAGCCGACGTTGCCAACATAGCTCACGGAGTCTACTCACCGTTAGAAGGATTTATGGTTAGGGAAGACTACGTTAGCGTGTTAGAGTTTATGAGACTCACTAACGATCTGCCTTGGACTATACCAATAGTCCTTGACGTTGACGAAAGCTTGAAAGGGGCCGTAAAGGAAGGCGACGAGGTTGCACTCATCTTTAAAGGAAGGCCGATAGCAATACTTTACGTAGAAGAAATCTTCCCCTGGGACAAGAACTACCACGTCTTAAAGGTGTTCAAAACCAATGACTCGAACCACCCAGGCGTTATGAAAGTCTTAAATAAGAAGGAGTACTTAGTCGGAGGCCCTCTAATTCAAATAGACGAAGTACCAGAGCCCTTCGAGAAGTATCGGCTGTGGCCAAAGGAGACGAGAGTGTTGTTCGAACAGAGAGGGTGGAAGAGGGTAGCTGCCTTTCAGACCCGAAACGTTCCTCACCTAGGCCACGAGTACGTACAGAAGGCTGCTCTAACATTCACCGACGGTTTATTCGTGAATCCTCTAGTAGGCTGGAAGAAGCCGGGCGACTTCAAGGACGAAGTAATAATAAAGGCGTATGAAGCTCTAATAGAACACTACTACCCGAGGGACTCTGTCGCCTTCTCCGTGCTCCGGATGGAGATGAGGTATGCCGGACCTAGAGAGGCCGTACATCACGCAATAGTGAGGAAGAACTTCGGCGCCACTCATTTCATAGTGGGCAGAGACCATGCCGGAGTCGGCAATTACTACGGACCTTATGAGGCCTGGGAGATATTCAAGAACTTCCCCGACCTGGGCATAACGCCCTTCTTCGTCAGGGAAGCGTTCTACTGCAAGAAGTGCGGAGGTATGGTTAATGAGAAGATATGCCCCCATCCGAAAGAATACAGAATTAGAATTAGTGGAACTAAGCTCAGGAAGATGATAATGGAGGGGAAGAGACCTCCTGAGTATATGATGAGGCCCGAAGTAGCAGATGTGGTGCTCTCGTTCGAGGACCCCTTCGTTCATTAAAACTCCGCACAACAAGGCCCAGAGGGTATTGGCTTTGAAGGTATTCATATTAGGTTTAGATTCGATGCCTCCAAAATACTTCTATGATATGGGGGACAAGCTATTCCCCAACTTGTACACTTACATAAAGAGTTCCGCCAGATGGATTATGAGAAGCTGTTATCCTCCGATAACAGTGCCCGCGTGGATGGTCATGTTCACCGGAAAGATGCCGGGAGAGTTGGGGGTGTACGGATTTAGGCACCGCAAGCCTGGGTCCTTCGATTACTATATAGTAAATTCAAAGTACTTCAACGCGAAAACCGTTTGGGACTACGCGGCCGAGAAGGGACTCAGGAGTGCCCTCTTCGGAGTTCCCCCCACTTATCCTCCCAAGCCGATATACGGTTATGTAGTAACTGACTTCACCACGCCCTCTCACGCGAAGAACTGGGCCTACCCTCCTCCGCTGAAGTTTGAGTTGGAGAAGAGGGTAGGCAAGCCCATCTTCGATATAAAGTATAACAGCTTCAATAAGGCAGAAGTCAAGAGAGATTTGCTAAACATGATCGATAACCACTTAAGGTTGGTAGAATATATGATCACTAAGAAAAAATGGGACTTTTTCGTTTATGTCGAGATAGGCGTGGACAGGGCCCACCACGCGTTCCTCCGGTACTTCGAAAGGACCCACCCGAAGTTTGAGGAAGACGAGGAACTAAACGTGATACCGGAGGTCTATAGGCGCGTGGACGAGTGGGCCGCGAGAATGTTAGAGGGTCCACTGAAGGACAGCGTTGTAGTATTTCTGAGCGACCACGGAATAAAGCCCATGAAAGGTACCTTTGTAATTAATGAATGGTTAGAAAAGGAGGGATTCTTAAAATTTAAGAGAGAGCCTAAGAGGGGAGAGCAACTCAGCGAGGAACTATTGGACTGGAACAAGACGGTGGCGTGGGCTTGGGGAGGGTACTACTCCAGAATCTTCGTCAATCTAGAGGGGAGAGAGAAGTACGGAATCGTGAAGTCAAACGAATACGAAAGCATCATAAAGGAACTCAAAGAAAAACTTGCTCGGGTCGCCGGGCCCAGCGGAGATCCTTGGAAGAACGAAGTGTACGAGCCGTCCGAGATATACCCAGAGGTGAGGGGAGACGCCCCAGACTTGATGGCCTTCTTTGCGGACCTCGAGTGGAAGCCTATAGGTACGGTGGGGTGGGGCAAGCTCTATATGGACAGAGACGACAGAGGAGCAGACGACGCGGTCCACGACTGGTATGGTGTAGCAGCGGTCTACGACCCAGAGAGTAGGTATTCCGGAGAAAGGGGTGTTATTCAAGCCCACGAGGTATATAGGCTGCTGAGGGAAGTGCTCGATGAAGTGTCTCGATAGGGGCTCAGTGTTCTGGCTGACCGGGCTCCCGGGCAGCGGGAAGACCACCTTAGCCAAGAGGGTAGCCAAGAGATTGTCGGATATGGGTTACAAGGTCGAAGTCTTGGACGGCGACTGGGTGCGCAAGACCATCAATCCAGATGCCGGGTTTACTAAGGAGGAGAGGGCCCTTCACTTGAGGAGGGTGGCCTGGATAGCTCGGCTGCTCGCTAGGAACGGCGTCTTGGTCTTCTGTTCCTTTGTTTCCCCCTATAGGGACGTGAGGGAGGAAGTTAGGAAGATAGTTATCGAAGAGGTGCCGTTCTACGAAATTTACGTAAAGGCTTCGTTAGATGAGTGTATTAGGAGGGATCCTAAGGGGCTGTACAAGAAGGCGTTAAAGGGTGAGATAAAAAACTTCACTGGGATAAGCGACCCCTACGAACCCCCCGAAAGGCCTGATCTAGTACTAGATACGGAAAAGGAAGATGTAGAGGAGAGCGAAAAGAGGTTATTGAACTTCGTATTGGAGAGGTTGGGTGAGCGGGCGTGGGGAAGCTCTGCTTAGAGCTCAACGAGGAGGAGTTGGTGAGGCTGGTCAAGGCCGCTGAGGAAGCTGGTTTCAACGACGTTAAGGAATTTATTAAATTCTTGATAGAGGAGGCCATCAATACTGTAGAGATAAAGGAAGAGGACTTGAAAGAGGTAGCAGAAAGGTTGAGGAGTTTAGGTTACTTGTGATTCGTCTAATTTCTTCTTGATCTTTTGCCCTATCTTGGTCGCTTCTTTGAATCCCCTCTCCAACTCCCAAACTTTCTTAGCTATGTAAAATGAGTAGATCCCCAGCACTAAGACGAGTAGCTTTAAGAAGAACAAGAATATGGGGTCCGGAAGCAAGGAAACTAAGACCAAGAAGGTTCCAAGAAAGGCTAGGGCCACGCCCTCGTGGTTCACAAAACCACCTCATATAAGGCCTATCCTGGCCGCCACGTCCGTAGCCTTGTACTCTGGGCTCAGCTTGACATACGCCTTCTTCTCGTTCCGAGGGGTTATCAACGTGTTCACCTTCTCTACCTTAACGTTGTAGAGCTTTTCCACTGCGTGCTTTATCTCTGGTTTGGTAGCGTCCCTCTTGACTATAAATGTCAAGGTATTGTACTTTTCCATCAACATCAACGCTTTCTCGGTGTGAAGGGGTCTTATTATGACGTCTTCGGGAGCCCTCATAGTGTCAACCTCTTGCCTATCTCCTCCAGCGCCTTTTTGCTTATGATGGTTAGCCTTCCCGGTACCCCTCCCGGCGCCAAGTGTTTCACGCTGAGCAGGTTGACAGCCACCACCTCGGTGCCCGGGAAGGCGCCCGCCGCATTCCTCACCGGCGCCTCTTCTGTGCTGACTATTATCAAAGGACCTACTCTCTTCTTATACCTTCTCCCCCTCATCTTCCCTTTGGTACTCCTCTGCCTCCATCCGGAGGCCCTTTCCACGTCATCCATCACGCCTAAGTTAGCGAAGACCTCCCTCAGCTCTTTTGCCTTCTCGATGTTCTCTATGTCGTCTACAACTATTATTGGGACTTCCTTTACCGAACCTATCGCGTGACCCCTTGCCGCCACCAGCTCCCTCCTAGAAGTAGCTGCGAGGGCGCTCGCTATTGCGATTACCCTCTCTTTCTTATTTATTTCCTCATGTAGCTTCTTGTCGGTCCTAGGAGGGAATGCCAAGTGTCCGCCGCGAGCCGAGTTCACGAACGCCGCCCTGCTGGTGCCCTTGATCCTAGGAACCCTCGCCAAGCCGTGGCCGGGCCCTAAGCTCTCAGCAGTGGTGCGCTTGCCCGCCATGGGGTCCCTCCCTTTCGGCTGAAGTCTCGCAGTGAACGCGCTCAAGAAGGCCCTCCTTATTAAGTCCTTTCTGACCGGCAACGAGAACACCGGCGGGAGCTCTACTTCCTCTACCGGGTTCCCTCTTAGGTCCCACACATGCCTTTTCAAGTCGTTATACCCGAACACCCTCGCGTGTAACCACAAGCTGGAGTACATCTCGCCCACCCCTCTAGTTACCTTGCTTGGAACTTAAGCTGACGTAAGTGATCTTGGGAGGCCCGGGAGGCACCCATGTAGGAGGCCTCACCGGGAGGCGCAACACGAGGGGCCTCTTGGGAGGGCCGAAAACACTGCCCTTCAGTACTACATACTTGCTCCTTACCAAGCCGTAATGTAGCCAACCCCCTTCTACGTTTATCTTGCTTGGGTCGTCACTTATCATTAGTACCCTCTTGTTATAGTCGGTCCTCCTGTGGTAACCCATCTGGCCCGGCTGGGGCACGTAGCTGGAGGTACCCTTGCCCCAGCTCCTCGCGCCCAGCCTCCTAGAGCCCTTGCGGTGCTTGTGCCACTTGGGGAGCTCCTTTACGCCGAACCTCTTTATAACTCCTTGGAAGCCCTTACCCTTGGTAACTCCGATTACATCGACGAACTTCCCAGCTTCTATGACTTCCTCTACGTCAACCAGCTGGCCAAGCTTACCCTTGGCGTACTCCAATGCCTCAGCGGGAGAGCCTCCTACCTTGACCTCGAGTATGTCTGGGGCCTTCTTGCTCACACCTCCGGTCAAGAAGGGTATGCTGCTCATGATTAGGCCCACGCCTACTACCTTCTCTGGGTCGACATCGAGCTCCCTCTCTGGAACCTTAAACTCGAAACCTTTGTCAGGGCCGAGCTCCTCGACCATATGCGGCAAGCGTTTACTCATGCCCAACAAGTACTTCCTCAGCACTTCCTCTCCTAACTTTTCCTTTATTACATCGCTGGGGTTCCTCCACACTTCCGTGAGCGCGTACTTACCCTTGTTGGGGTCGTAGCCGTAAACTCTGGCCCCGAGCACGACCATAGGCGGGGTCTCGACGACCGTGACGGGCACGAAGATCTCTTGACCGGCTGTGTCTACTTGTTCCCTGTCGTCTATCATAATGACGTGAGTCATACCAACTTTGTAGCCCAAGAACGCTAGGGGCTTGACTGCGTCGATCGTGGGCCAGCTCCTAACTCTGGGGACTATGCTCGCCGCCCTCTTCCGCGGCCGTAGGCCCGCAGAGCCCCTACGCGGCGCTTCCTTCTTTCGTGCTCCCATGAGCGTCCCCGAGGCGCGTGAGAGAGGGGATATTTGAAGGGTTTGGGAAGTAAAACCAAGCTAGAGGAACTTGTCCTTGAACTGTTCTACGTAGTGGACGCTCTCTCTGACGTCGACGAACTTACGCGTAGCCTCCTCCACGTCCTCGGGGGCCACGGTTTCCCTCTCGTTCATCTTAGCTATTGTGTATGCGGGCTGTAACAAGTTTATCGCGTAGCGCAAGCTCCTCGCCTCGCCTATTTCGGCCAGCTTCTCCAATGCCTTCTCCGAGAGCTCGACTCCTTCCTCGTCCGCCCTGATCTTTAGTATTTCCTCAATTTCCTCTCGAGTGTACGGTCTAGTCCTAACTATTAGTAGCCTGTCCAACATATCGAGCGGTATCCCGTGAGGGGCCTCCTCGTCCGTACCCCTAACTTTGGCCTTCCCTCTGTTCGTGGCGAGAACTATTATCGGTGCTAACTCCTTTTCCATGGCTCTAGACAAGAAGCTGAAGGTTTCTAGGTCTAACAAGTGGGCGTCGTCTATGAACAGCACTCCTGGGACCAGCTCGGCCCTCCCTTGCTTTATCCACTCGGAGACCATCTTGTCGACTTGCTTCCTCACCTCGTCAGTGACGCTCTCGGGACCCAGGCCGGCCAGCAGACTGATGGGGGCTTGTTGGGCGGCGAAATAGGTGTCCAAGTCGTGCAAGGTAAGAGTGTACACTATCTCTTTTTCCTTTTTGACGGGACCTTCCGGCACATTGACTTCTCTGACCAACCTTACCCCGCCGACTTTGCTCTCCTCCCTCGCTCTGCCGAGCTTGTAAACCCTGCCCGTCTCGGCGTCTATTGCGACGATGTCACCCCTTCGAACTCCTAGCTGCCTTAGCTGGACTGCTATGTCCTCGTCAACGGTTAAAGTTACCCTGTCATCAGTAGTCTCAAGCGTGATTATAGCTTCCCGAGGCAGCTTGATGTAGGGGTTGAAGGGGTGACGGCTAACTCGGTACTTTATATCCCTCACGACCCCCTCGTACACGGTCCTCTTTTCCTTCACTCTTACTCCTATGGACCTCCTCATGGCCTGCATGAGTAGCTCCCCCTTCCTCTGGCTCCCCATGATTTCTGAGCCTCCCATTGCTACGAACGGCGTATCTTCGCCAAGCTCCTTCGCCAAACCCACTGCGAGAG
Source organism: Ignicoccus sp. (assembly GCF_056435145.1). NCBI lineage: Archaea > Thermoproteati > Thermoproteota > Thermoprotei > Desulfurococcales > Desulfurococcaceae > Ignicoccus > Ignicoccus sp. The sequence goes on along the minus strand of NZ_JBWNMZ010000022.1, from coordinate 12,657 downwards.
CCGTCTTGCCCGTCCCCGGAGGGCCTACTATTAAGACTCCTTTGCCAGCCATCTTACCCTCTTTCACCATCTGAGCGACAACTCCGAGGGCCTCTCTAGCTTCCTCTTGGCCCACTAAGCCATCAGCCACTTTCTTAGCCTTTCCCTTCTCGTCGAGGCCGAGGCCTTTGATGTGGGTGTGGAACCCCACTCTAACTTCCTCGCGTTTCGGCAACTCCTTCACTTCCTTGATCTCTACCATGGATATCCCCGATATCGGGGAGAACGGTTCTATAAAAGTGTATAGGGTTATGACCTCTTCAACAGACCGACTATCATAGCTATAATGCTTAAGGTTATCGGGTTCAACAAGGTTGCATTAACGGCAGCGAAGAGTGCTGAGAGTCCGAGTGTCAATCCCATCTGCCTCAGTGCGACTGAACGTGCAACTAGCATACCCAAGTATGCTGACGCCATCACGCTTGCCAACCCCAATATTATAGGCGCAACGACCTTTATTGGGGCCCATATCGCGTTCTTGACGTTCTTTTCCATCTCTTCGAGGACTCTACTTATGTAGAAGACGTTGTAGTCCGTGCCTATACCCAAGGTGGCTACGAACGCCACTAGAGGAGTTATCCAGTACAGCGGTGAGCTCCACATCTGTACCGAGACGTAGTGCGATAGCGTTACAGCCCAAGAGATTGCGGCCACTAAGCTGAAGGCGGCGCTAACCACTGGGGAGAGCTTGCGCGTGCTTACTATCAACACAAACATCGTAGCGACTATTGCGAAGGGCGCTACCTTATTCCAGAACGATCTTGTTACTATTACTTTGGTATCGTACAGCTCAGCGGGGACGCCCCCTACCAAGCAGCGCTCGTCCCCGCGCACCCGCCTAATCTCTTTGACCAACTCCATTGCTTCTTCACTAAATGGCTGCGAGTTAGGTACTACTATTGTTAAGCCAACGTCGTCCTTCTTTAAGCTTGGCAAATCTTCGGGCGTGATCACCGCCGCTACGGCGGGATTGGTCTTCAGGCTTTCTGTGAGTTCGTGGTAGTTGCAATTGAACGAGACGAGATATATTGGCCCCCAAGCGCCGGGAGGGAAGCGTTTGGCGAACTCTTGAAGCGCCTCGTAGGCCTCGGTTCCCTCGGGTAAGAAAAGCGTAGTATCGCTGCTACCCTTGTAATTGACGTAGAACATCAACGAATACAAAGTAACTAACAAGACTATCACGAATACGAGCACTAAGACCGAGGTTCTAGGCTTTCCTTCGAACGGCCTTTCCTCCCTTACCGTCAGCTTCCCTGGCCACCAGAACCACCTTTTCTCCCCGATCTTAGAGAGCACTTCGGGAAGAAGAGTTATAGCCGTAGCTGCAGTGGCGATAACTACCAAGGGTATTGTCAAGCCCATACTGTTCAACATCAATGTTCCCGACAGCGCGAGGGACGCGAATCCCAAGGACGCTGCGATGGCCGAAACCCCCACGGCGTGGCCGGCGCGCTTGGCCGCAATCGTGGCCGCCTCTTTGGACGAAAGACCCTTTGTGGCCTCTTCCTTGAATCTGGCCAGTATGAAGATGCTGTAGTCCATACCGAGCCCTAGCCCTGTTGTTATCATCAAAGTCTTGGCTATGTGATATATAGGGAAGGTTAGTCCTACAAAGTACGCCAACGCCATACCAACTATTATTCCGATCCCAACAACTATGAACGGTATTATGCTGGCGACTAAAGACCTTGTAATTAAGAATAATACTAACATCACTAGGACATGGCTCAACTCTTGGACTCTACGGGCGTCCTCTATGTTAGCCTCTTGAAGCTCCACGCTCACTACTTTCTGTCCTAATAGATATGCCTTGGATACTATACCTTTTCCGAGTTCTACGGCTATTTTCTTTATTTTCGTAGCCTCGTCGTAGTCATTTGTAGATAATCTTATTGTTGTGGCCTTCCAGTCTCTCGAGACAAACAAGGTTCTTATTATATATCCTTTCTTAGCCAGTATAACCCTTAACGCCAACTCTCGGAGGTTTACCCTTTCGCCCTTGTAAGCGGAGAAGACCACTTCGTCCACTACGTCCTCTGGTAGCCCGACCTTCGCCGCAAACCATCTCGAGAAGCACTTAACAGACTTAGGTTCTACGGTATTTATGTGATCTATTGCTTTGCTCTTTAAATTTTCAAAGTCCATAGGATAGTCCAACCAATACTTCTTCCCCTTAATCGTGCCGATCAGTTCCTTATATAGACAGTCTAAGTAAGCCTTAGCGTATTCTGACTTAAGTTCTGACTTGAGTTTTCGATAAGCTGCGGTTAAAGTGAAGCCTTCGTCCACGGAAGTGGGGTCCTTCCCGCTGGAGGTTATGAGGTCGTAAAGGAGCCCGGCTAAGTCAGTCATGTTCTCCAGCGGAGTCCCGTAAACTAGCGCTTGGAACGTGGAGAGTGCCTCGTCTCTGCCCATACCATATAGGCCATTAATTACCATAATGTAATGGATCACGTCCGCAGCAGCCCAGAGGCTCGCGAGGCCCTCTCCCAAGCCTTTGTACATGTTCTTGAAATCTTTGGACACATCATATAGTTTCTTCAGCCCTTTCTCGGAGGTCTTCCAAATATCGTAAATGCTAGACATGTTTACGTTCGTTTTATTTTTTAAGGTCCAATACCAGTTCCAAGCCTTACTATCTGTCACGTTAACGTTAAATATCACGAACAAGAGGGTATTGCTGGTCAAGTTTCTAAAGTATGTGTTTATGATGTTCTTCGCTTTATATGACTCTGAATTCTCCGGGAGCATGGCTGTCTCACTATAGACCAACACCTTGTCGAGTTGAGCGGCAAACAGCGCCGCAATTATGGCAACGACAATCCAAAATACAGTCCTCTTCAAGTCGCTACCCGGTGTGGAAAGCGCAGTTGGGTTTTTGACATTAAGCGTCGCCGCAAACAAGTTTTAGATTCCTGGTGGGAGCGAGGGTGGTTCTGGAAATTTGAAGAGGAGCGACGTGTTCTTGAGGCCGGAATATGCACCTCACAGAGCGCTGTGGAGGGCCTCTGGACTTATAGACGAGGAGCTGAGAAGGCCTCTGATAGGCGTCGCGAACTCTTGGAACGAGATAGTCCCCGGCCACGTTCACTTAGACAAGGTAGCGGAAGCGGTGAAGGCCGGGATAAGGATGGCCGGAGGGACTCCGCTAGAGTTCGGTACCATAGCCGTGTGCGATGGGATAGCAATGGGCCACGAGGGAATGAGGTATTCCCTACCTTCTAGGGAGGTTATAGCGGACACCGTCGAGATAATGGTAGAGGCGCACAAGCTGGATGCGGTAGTTATGGTTACGAACTGCGACAAGATAACGCCAGGCTTCTTGTTAGCCGCTGCCCGGCTAGAGGTTCCAGTAATACTTATCAACGGCGGGCCCATGATGCCCGGAACTTATAATAAGAATCGCATAGACTTCAAAGATCTTATGGAAAAAATGAACGTCCTAATTAAGGAGGATAAATTAGAAGAATTGAGGAAGTTAGAGGAAAGCGCGCTGCCCGGTCCGGGGAGCTGTGCGGGTCTGTTCACAGCCAACACTATGAACATGCTCACGGAAGCTATGGGGCTGATGTTGCCCGGGGCCTCTACCGTGCCAGCCGTGGAGTCGAGGAGGCTCTGGTACGCCAAACTTACGGGAATGAGGATAGTAAAAATGATCGAGGAGGGGCTCACTCCGGACAAAATATTGACCAAAAAGGCTCTGGAAAATGCTATAGCAGTCGACATGGCTTTGGGCGGATCTACTAACTCGGTGCTTCACCTAGAGGCGCTGGCCTACGAGCTAGGAATAGACTTGCCCCTCGACGTGTTCGACGAAATATCTCGTAAGGTGCCACACATAGCATCCATATCGCCCTCCGGCAAACACTTCGTAACGGACTTGGACAAGGCCGGTGGGATACCTGCCGTCTTGAAGGAATTAGGAGAGGCGGGACTTATACACAAGGACGCCTTAACGGTAACCGGCAAAACCGTATGGGAGAACGTCAAGGACGCCGTAGTCTTGGACAGAGAAGTGATAAGGCCTTTGAACAACCCCTACAGTCCATTCGGGGGCTTGGCGATCCTCAAGGGTTCCTTGGCGCCTAACGGAGCTGTCGTCAAGGCGTCTGCCGTGAAGAGGGAGCTCTGGAAGTTCAAGGGGGTAGCAAAAGTATTCGACGAAGAGGAGGAGGCCGTAAAGGCTATCAGAGAGGGCAGGATAGAGCCCGGGACAGTGATAGTGATAAGGTACGAAGGCCCCAGAGGGGGGCCCGGCATGCGCGAGATGCTAACCGCTACCGCGGCCGTAATGGCGCTCGGCCTAGGCGACAAAGTAGCGCTGGTGACCGACGGGCGCTTCTCCGGCGCAACCCGAGGGCCGGCGGTCGGTCACGTCTCCCCAGAGGCCGCGGCCGGAGGCCCGATAGCGCTAGTCCAAGACGGAGACGAAATAATAATAGACATAGAAAAGAGAAAGTTAGACCTTCTCGTGAGCAAAGACGAACTCGAAAAGAGGAGGGCGCGCTGGAAACCGAAGTTGAAACCTCTGAGGAGGGGCATACTGAGGAGGTACGCAAAGATGGCCTTGAGTGCGGACAAAGGCGGGGCTTTGGAGTACTGAGCAGTAACAGCTAGCTACTATTTAGTTTTGACACTGTTCGATAAGGTTAAACGTGAGCGTAGATGCGTTGAAAGATCGTTCTCTCGACCTTCTGTGATTTTCCGAAGGACTCTCCGCGACGAAGGCAGAAACTCACATGCTCTACGACTAGCGCGCCATGGGTGTACCACTAAGGGGGTACGCTTCCTAGGTACGTGACAGGGGCGTCGACCTACGGTCGCTCTAAGAGATTCTCATATATGTGACCTTAAGGGCGTATCAGCTTACTATTACCACGCGCATAACTTAGGGTCGACTACGGGATAAGCTACTCCCCTAGACATCTACTTCGTAGAAAGCTTAACAGAGGTTGATTTTAGCAAAGGTAACTTATTAAAATGATCTTTATCATTATATAGTGATCTTAGAAGATGGGAAGATGATGCAGAAGCTGTGGAAGCGCCAAAAACTTGTGTAGAGTTCTCCCAGCGCGTTCGAAGCTGTGCGAACTGTCAAGAGCGGATATAGATCTAGAAATAAAGGTTCTATACCTAGTCAAAGATGTTCCTAGCTCGCTTTTGCTACAGCGACTGGAGCAGTAGTCGGGCCTACCAGAAGAGGGGCCCGCCCAGTTACCGAGGCCTTACAATATGTCGCGAGCAACTGTCCCCAGCATACTCTGCGTAAGTGAACAAGACCTTCGCCACAAGCGTACCGGACTTGGGGGCACCCACCTCGATGAGAGGCTTACGCCAAAGAGGGCCTTGGAGACGTCGAAGCTCCCGAGGAAGGAGACGAGCTTATCACATACTTTTTATCACACAAACGTGCTACCTTTCCTGGACAAGGTAATAGACCTAGTAAACGAAGGTAAGATAAGATGCGTCCTCGTAGTGGGCAAGCGTGACTTACCTGATCCCGAGATGGGCTGCTACGAGAGGTTGACGGAACTAATCCCGAGGGAGTCTATAATGTGGGCACCGCGCGCCGAAAGCTCCACTTCAATAAAGAGAGCCACAGCACTATAGAAAATATGCCTAAATTCGTGATTTCGGGCAATACAACGTATACTCTAATTGGCAATGTTCCGAGCTAGCAAAGAAGCTTTAAACAGATACAAACAACTTGTCCGTAAGTATGGCCCTCAGCTAGATGGGGCAGAGGGCCGTCGCGATAATGTATTCACTTGAGGATATCTATATAGGTCCTTCTGAAGTTCTTTACACCGAACGCGTTGGAGAAGTAGCGAAAGAGTTCGGCTTAAGGCTGGTAGGCGACCCGAAGAGGCTTGCAAAGGTGCTGAGGAAATGCTCCCCGATCTTCACGAGCTGACCAGATCCTTCCAAGCGTCGTAGCTCTCTTCGCCGAGCCTCTTTATTTCCTTCAAGTCTCCTATCTTAAACTTCAACCAAGGCTCGTCCCAATCGGTTCTCCACCTCTCCAACTCCTTCAACGATATTAAGCCCCTTTCGTTTAACTCCTTCAGTAAATCTTCCGGCTTGGACGTCGGACTTAGGTACTTGCCCAAGGGTCTTTTCGCGAGGCCTAACGCCGCCTGAAGGCGGGCCCAGTTGACCGGGTACAAGTCCACTTTACCAAGCCTTTCAGAGAAGACGGACAAGGCCCTCTCTTCCTTCTCGTCCGGAATGGGAGCCCCTTGGAGGGGGGTCCAAGGTTTGGGCACCAAGGGGTTTACCGAGACGTGTGAGCCCGGTGCGGTTGCCCTCAGGACCTCAGCGTCCGCTTCTGTGACCTTAGAGGGCTCCCTAGGAACGACCATCATGTACACTTTCAGTTTTAGGTTTAGTTTCTTAAAGACGTTCACTTTCTCTTTAAAGATTTCGGGCGTATAACCCTTCCCCAGCACGCGAGCCTTCAGGGGGTTGAACGTCTCGGGCGCAACGGTCACGGTCTTCTGACCCAATCTTTTGACCTTTTTTAACATCTCCTCTGTAACCGTCTCCAGCCTCAAGCTGGGCACGGAGCCTTGGACCTTTCTTTTCTTCCTTAACTCGAGCAATGCGTCCAAGTACTCGTTCACAGAGGTGTAGTTCCCGAGGCTCAATGAGATTGTTATAACCTTCTTAAATGGCCAATTCACGTTAGTAAGCGCTTTTTTAACTTGTCCTACGTTCCTTTGACGGAAGGGCTTGGTTACCCACCCTTCGAGGCAGAAGTTACACCTCCAAGGGCACCCCCTGGTCACCTCTACGAGGAACCCCTTGCCCCAAGGAGGATCGAAGTCTAATGGCACGAACTGGGCCGAAAGCAGCGGTCCCTCGGCTATTTGCGCATACACCCTCTTCCCTTCGTCGTTCACGTCAGTTACTACGAACTCCAAAGACTCGAACTTTTCCCAGTCGCCGCTGAACAAGGCTTCAACTACCTTTGGAGCGGCCACTTCCACATCCGCGAGTATCACGTATGTCGCCAAGTCCAAGATAGGTATTGGGTTGGAGGTCGGTGCGAGGCCGCCTACTATCACTTTCTGCCCTTCGCGACCGTACTCCCTTAGGTAATCCGACAAGTACAAGTAGTCTAACTCGAAAGACGACGATACTACAACTACGTCGAAGTCTCTTAGTGGCCTGCCCGTCTCCAAGGCTGTTCCGCAAGAATCGTAGGTAAACCTTTCAGTCCTCACACCTTGGCTCACGAAGTAAGCGTAGAGGAGCTGGAAGCCCAAGCTTTGGGAAGCCACCGAGTAGGGAGCGGGGTAGAAGAGGGCGACGCGAGTGCCCTTCCTTGGGTTGTACTTGTGTATTGGGTTGTACTCCCTAACGGTCTTGTTGCAGAGATTGATCTTCGTGACGTCCTCCGACTTCACTTTCCTTCCCCGCCAACCAAGCTATTATTCTCATTACGTCTTCGGCTTCTACTTCGACCGTGATGGCCCCTAAGGGAGACTCCACGTCCTCTTCCGCAAGCGAGGGGACTCCGGCGTAGGCTGCTTGCTTGTTCAACTTAAATATCAGAAAGCGGTGCGAGCCCTTGCTCAACTTCTTTAGGTATCTGTAAAAGGTCTCATCCACAGCCCTCGATTGGATCGCTTTCTTCAAGGGAAATAAAGAAGCTAGGTCCTCGCTCTCTCCCACCCAGCTCGCCCAACCTCTACCCCTTTCGACTAGTTCGAACTCCATATCAAACAAGTTCTTAAGCGCCCTCAGCACCTTCTTTGGGTCTTCCGTTGGCCTAACCTCGGCCTCAACCCTAATCCTCAAGGAGATTAGCCACCTCCTCCGCTAGTTCTTTAGCGTTTTTTGAAGAGGTATCTATAACCATGTCCAGAAGGCCTTCTTCTTTCCACTCCTCGAGCGCTCGCCCCTCTAGCGACTTCAGAGTACCCAGTAAGAAGTTCCTCTGTTCTACGAACGGCCTGCGCCTGCAGATCCTCGACTTCCTCAAGCGCTCTTGAATGACAACTGGGTCGGCCGTTAGCCACACAAACTTATGATTCTCCTCCTTTAACTTACGTACTGTCATACTTATACCCTTCTCTACTTCCCTCAGAGTTATGTCCTCCTCGGGAACTAAGCTTAGACTTTCAGCTATAGCCGCCAAGTACAGTTGGTGTGTCAGAGGAGACTCGTCTACTACGTCTCCCCTAGCGTTGAACATTGTGTTATTGAGGGCGTATATTTCAAAAGCAATGAGGTCCTCGCCCCCGTAACATGGCTGCGAAGTTTTCGAACACTTAATTCCCCACCCTTTTTCTAACTCTAAGCACAAGGTGGTTTTTCCGGTTCCGTTAATCCCACCAAGGAAGATCACGGATATTCTTACCCCCAGCGGAGTCCCAAAAAGGGGTTTTGTGTGGTAGAAGTCGTAATATTTTCTACCGCAAGCTTGGATGGAAGAATAACCACCAAGTCCGGGGACTCCAAGTTGTCGTGTGAAAACGATCTGAAGCTCCTCCACAAGTGGAGGTGTTGGTCCGACTTAGTCTTAGTTGGCGCAAACACGGCCAAGACAGACGATCCAAGCTTGTTCGTAAAGAGAGTGCCGTGCGAACGCCAGCCCTTAAGAGGGGTGGTCGACGGGAGACTCTCTGTGCCGCACGACTTGAGGCTTTTCAAAGAATGGCCTTGGACTACTGTGGTTGTTACTACCTTTGACGGCATAAGGAGAAACGAATGGAAGTTCAAATACTTGAAATCGCTAGGAGTTCTGTTCATAGTTGCGGGAAAGGGGCCCGAAGTAGACTGGGGAAGGGCCCTCGAGGAGCTGGCCTCTCGGGGAGTGAGGAAGGTTTTGGTCGAGGGCGGGGGGAGGCTCAACTGGAGCTTATTGAAGTACATAAACACGTTGGAAATAACTTACGTAGGTAAGGTCTTAGGGGCAGGGACGAGCTTGTTTGAAGGAGAGGGGTTTGACGAAGTACGCGAGTCGCCGGACTTCGAGCCGTCTGCCGCCAAGTTCTGCGAATGTGGCAGGTGCATTCACATCACTTGGACTCGAAATCCGTATGCTCCTATTTAAAGTGATTTAATGGTCGGGTAACCAGCCGCCTCGAACCGACGTCTTGCCCTATATGGAAGATATTTTTAAACGGCCTGAAAATCCCCACTACCCGAGGAGAGGGGTCATGAGGAGCGCACTGCTGGCTCTGACGCTGGTCGCGACCCTCCTCGCTATGCCCATGGGCCCAATGATGCACATGATGATGGGCAGAGAAAGCACAACCAGCATAAACCTCCAAGAAGCGGTCGCCACGCTCAAGAACGTAAGCCCGCAGACCAAGACGTGCTTGAGCTGCCACATAAGCGTCACTCCGGGCATAGTAGCGGACTGGCTCAAGAGCAAAATGGCTCACATGACGCCGGCCAAAGCTTGGCAAAAGCCATCCTTGGAGAGGGAAGTGAGCACCCCTCTGGACGAGATACCAGCCCACCTAAGGAACGTAGTCGTGGGCTGCTACGAGTGCCACAGCCTTAACCCTGATAAGCATCCTGACACCATAGACCACTTCGGATTCAAGATACACCCGATAGTAACCCCCAACGACTGTGCGGTCTGCCATAGGACTGAGGTAGAACAATACTCCCAAAGCAGCAAGGCATGGGCTTACTACAACTTAATGCACAACCCGATCTACCACGCACTGGTCAACGCGAGCACCACCTTCACTTGTATGGGCAAGACTGTAGGAGGCGAGAAGACTAGCCAAGCGATCAGCTGCCTTGAGTGCCACGGAACCGTAGTCAAGGTGAAGGGCACCGTAGACACCATAGTCAACGGCATACCGGTCACTCTGGTGAAGTACGAGGGTTACCCCAACCACGGCGTCGGCAGGGTCAACCCCGACGGGAGCAGGGGAGCTTGTACTGCATGCCACCCGAGGCACAGCTTCGACATAGCGATAGCCAGGAGCCCCTACACTTGTGGCCAGTGCCACCTAGACCCTGACGTACCAGCCTTCAACGTCTGGAAGGAGAGCAAGCACGGCAACATATGGCTCATGCACCACCAGATGTACAATATGAAGAACCCCGCCTGGAAGCCAGGAGCCGACTTTACTGCACCCACTTGTGCTACGTGCCACATGAGCTTACTAGTGAACCCGGTAACCGGAGAAGTCATAGCCCAAAGGACCCACAACATTGACAGCAGGTTGTGGGTCAGGCTGTTCGGCCTAATATACGCCCACCCAATGCCGAGGACCGGAGCACACTTCAAGCTCAGCGTTGTAGCAATGCCCGAGAGCACTGCTGAAGTCCTCGCGAAGAAAGGACTCACAATAGCCAAGGCGTTAGTCGGCGTGAAGCTACCGATGCCGATAAGCTTAGCGCCCGACATCAGAACCGGCAAGTTCGTGTACGCGACGCTTCCGGACGGCAGCCCCGGCCTCATAAGCGAGGCCGAGATGGCCAAGAGGAAGGAGCAGATGATCAAGATATGTTCGGCTTGCCACAACAAGGAGTACGCCGAGTACAGGATGAAGCTGCTGGACACCCAAGTAGAAGAGACCAACAAGGCCACTCTGAAGACCACAGTACTGCTACTGAAGGCCTGGCAGAGCGGCCTCGCGCACGTGGACTTGAAGAAGCCAGTAACGCTCTTCGACGAGTACATAGAGAAGTTGTGGGTCGAGAGCTGGCTGTTCTACGGCAACAGCATAAGGTACGGTACCGCGATGATGGGACCGGACTGGAACACTTTCAAGAGAGGTTGGTACAGGCTTACTGAGGACATAGCCCAAATGGAGATGCTACTGAAGCTCTGGGAGGCCGCCAAGGGCGCTACTGGGTAAGGGTGCACACCACCGAAAATAAGACATAATATTTTTACGAACCTTTTTTTACTTACCCCTGGAATGAAGGACCTCTGGTTACTCCCCCTACTCTTGTGTTCCGGAAGGAATACCTCCACGGTAGGCGAACTTTCGAAATGTTTGAACTTGCCCTCTTCCCGAACCAAGACCTTAGTATACTACGCCGTGAAAGCCGGATACCTCCGGAGGGAAGGAAGAGCTTACGCGCTATCAGATAAGGGAATGGAGTTCCTCAAGGCGTTTGAAGTGCTAGAGCGTAAGGGAAACAAGTTGAAGGTTAAGGGGAGGGACGGTTGTTTTCTCGTCTTCGTGAGGAAGAAGAACGTGAAGGTCTTACGCGTGCCGTGCTCCTAGGCCTCTCTTCCGGTATTTCCTCCGGAGCAGGGGCCTCTGAATCCTCAATCTTGATTATTTCGCTCCTTCTGTTAACGTTAACTTGGACCTCTCCCTTGTAGGAGGTGGTCCACCCATCCCTTATTTCTACAACGTCCCCTACCTCCAATGAGCCCGCCTTGTCCCTCCACAAGGTGACCTTCACCCTCCCAGTATCGTCGCCTATTACCGCCTCGCTGAGCTCTGCGGGCCCATACTTAGTGTTGACGACCTTTTTCTCGCCGACTTCTAGGACGCGGCCCCTTATGGTTACGCTCTTACCTTCCTTCAAATCCTTAATTTTGTCCAAATCCGAGCGCCCACACGACTTAGGCGCGAGCTCCCTTTTTATATCAAGAGGCGCCCCAGCGCGGTAGCCACGGCCGTTGCGACTATGCCCAACGCTAAATATATTAGTGCAGACTTGAGTCCGCGCCCGGCGTAGAGACCCAGCAACGTCAGCTCGGCGTAGGCTAAGAGCAATGAGGCGTAGACTGCGTTGAAGTGAAAGAACAAAGCAAAGAAGAACGGGGAGAGGGCGAGCAAGGGCAGTCCTAAGCTCCCTAGAGCGCTCCAGAGCGCCACGTAAAGGGCTAAATAGTTGGCAGCTTTAGCGTAGACCGACTTCCTTAAACTGCCTATTACTTCCTTCTCCATCTCTGACAGTTCTTTGAGCCTCTCGACTCTTTCAGTTATGTAAACTCCCACAAAGCCGCTCAAAAGTCCCAATGCCATAGTTCCTCCTAAGGACGCACCCAAGTAGACCTTTGGGTCTAGTTCGTGCGTCGTAACGTAAGTTCCAGTGATTATTCCTATTGTAGACAAGAGGGAGTCCACGCCATTGGTTACGAAAAGTCTCTTAGCTATGCCCTCGTCGTCCAGCAGTTCGTGTAACTCCCTCTTCAAGGGTCACCAATGTCATTGACGGCCTAATCGCTTAAAAGACGGCGGCAGGGCGACGCCGGTCTTTCGTGACAGCCTTCCACCCTATCACGGACAGCTTGTGGAGTTTGAGGTTTGTCTTACGCAAGGCTTAACGTATTGGTACTGTAGTAGCAGTCTTTCTGGTTTGGAATGACGCGTGGAGCCCCTCGCGCCGTCGATGTCCGCGTTTACCAGTCAGTACCCGTACGCGGTCTCCCGGAAGGAGCTGCGTCTGATAAGAGTCAAGTTAGTGTACGGAGGATTGTTATTCGTGCGGAAGGGACTAAACCCCTAGGACGTTGGGGAAGGGAGACGTTGCGAGCTGGTAGTTGGTGGAGAGGGTAGAGGCCCGGTCCCAGCACGGGGCGGCTGCGGCGCCTCTCGGACGCCACCGCCGGACCCCGCGCGACCGGCTTAACTTCCGGGTTCGAAATGGGTCCGGGTGTTGCCCGGTCGCTGTGGCCGGGCC
>NZ_JBWNMZ010000021.1:0-14663 GCF_056435145.1 Ignicoccus sp. | reverse complement strand
AGTGGAGTCTCAAGAGAGGATAGAAAGATATATGCACGCCTACCATTGTCAAACAGCAAAATGGGTTTCGACGAATTCACAAGAATAGAAAGCTGAGAACGCGATTGCGAATACAACGGCAGTTGCCGGCGTGGGAGAGTATAGAAAGGGAGGGGTCAGGCGCCGGGAGACTTGTGGGAAAGTTACGGAAGAAACCAAAACTCAGCTGCGCCTTCCCGTCGAAGACGGAGGTTGTCGGGTAATGGTGAAACCGTTCGAGGTCGAGGCGAGGTTCCTCGTCGAGGAGGGGTTCCTAGAAAAGCTTCTGGCGGCAAACTTCAAGGTGCTAAAGAAATATAAGTTTACTGATTACTTTTACGAACCTCCTAACGGTTGGGAGGAGAACAAGGCGTTGAGGATAAGGGACTGGGGAGCGCGTTGTGAGGTGCTCTTCGATTCGATAGAGATAATCGAAAGGGACGGCTTGAAAGTTAAGAGGAGCAAGTTCAAGGAGGGTAAAGTGAAACTGTACGAGGGTTCCAAGGAGGAGTGCGAAAAACTTCTGGAGGAGATGGGCTTCGAGCGCAAATTCGTAATAGAAAAAGAAGAGGGCTACCTGCTCAGCAACGATAGGTACACGGTCGCGCTGGAGAGGATCTTCGGCAAATGGGTCGTAGAAGTGGAAGTAAACGGGGAAGACTTGGACGAGGCTATATCAGAAATGAAAACGATAATAAGAGAGTTAGGCTTGGACAGCCCCGTAGCGACCACCACGCGGGAGCTGGCTAAGGCGCTGGGGGAGGGCCGGCGTGAGCTCCTCCGTCGCCCGCTCGCAGAGGCCGAACGAGCTGTGCGTTCCGAACGCTCTCGGACGACGCCAAACGATTCGCCCATTAACTAGCTGGTTGCGCGCCCTAAACTGCCGAGGCTTGGACGCGGGACCTCCGAGCGGGCAGCCGTTGAACGGAAACAAGGGCTTTAATCCGACGATTCGGAAACAGACGGGGATATACCCTTTGGTGTACATCACCAGGAAGGTAGACGTCTTCGACGAGGAAAAGGTCGCCACGCCTCCGCAGCACCCTCCTTTAAAGAGGTTTACCGAACTGGTGGAGTGGTCCAGAACAGGCCCCTATAGCGGCTACGTACGCAGAATGGACCCCGCTACGGGGGAAGAAGTAATAATCTATGTCAAGCCCTAGAGCGGCCCTTCACCGACTGAGGCCCCCGTCGGTGGGGGACTCCGGCAGGAGTCGAGGGGTGAGGAAACGCCGATAGTCCGACCCCCCGGGGAGTCGGGGGTGAAGAGCGTTGCTAAAGGTCGACCCCTCGAGGAGGCCGTGGTTGGTGGCATATCTGACATTAAACTACCCGGACGAACAGACCTTCCTCAAAGCCTTGGAGTACTTGAGGGACAGAGCAGAACTAGTTGAGATAGGCATACCCCCTAAGTTCGCCAAATACGACGGACCCACCATAAGGAGGAGTTACAAGGCAGTGTCCGCCAGGGGCTTGGGGCTCGAGAACTTCGAGGAGGAGCTCCAAAGGGCGTGTGAGGTCCTTCCCGAGGAGAAAATAATAGTAATGACATATTATGACGACGTCAAGGAAAGTTACGAGGAGTTCTTGGAGAAAACGTGCGGAGGGGGGGTGCTCTTCGCTGACGCCGTTATAGATTACGCGGACCGCTTAGAGGAGATAGCTACGAAGGCTGAAGAGCACGACAAGAGCGCGGTATTCTTCGTCTCTCCTACGACCCCGGACCACGTGATAAGGAGGGCCGCGGAGCTCAGCCGCCCAGTGCTGTACTTGGGCGTCAGGCCGGCTACCGGGATTCCCCTACCCGTGGGCATACCTAACTTGCTGAGGAGGATAAAGTCTTTGACCGACAAGTACGTAATCGTAGGTTTCTGCCTGAAGGAGGACGAAGTCCCTCAGGCGGTTGAGTCGGGGGCGGACGGGGTGGTTGTTGGGAGCGCGCTTGTGAAGGCATTTGGCGAAGGCTTGGAGAGTTTCAAAAGGACTGTGGAAAAGTACTTGACCCTCCTCAACGCCCCCAAGCGATGAACGGCCCAACTGCGCTGTAGGAGCTCAAGCTTAAGATGATCTCGGACGTGACGGCGCTGGCCACCCCTCCGGCTATCGCACAGTAGGGCGCGCTCGGGGGCTCCACGAGCAAGCAGACTCCCCAAGATATGAGCCCGCCCACTCCCCCGGCCAGCGTCCCAGCGCCGGCGGTTTGCAGTACCCTCCTAGGGGACAAGAGGAACGCTATACCGGTGATTAGTATAAGTGTAATTATTGCCACCATGGTCATCGTGGTCACGCCCATCCCGGTCCAGCCGAGGGACCTTCAAAGGACCTTCCAAAAAGCTTGCGGGCTCGGGCGAGGTCGGCTTCTTCACTCCTCCGATCCGCGGAGCTCCTCCTCATCGCCCTCAAAATTCCTCCGGCCCTTCCCTCGCTCTGGGTCGGAACTCCGTTGCGCTTGCCCGTAGAGGTGCTGGGAAGGGTGCGGCCCGCCGAGCTCCCGAACTACCTCTTGCTCTTATTGAAGAAACCCGGCGAGTGGGAGCAAGTGACCCTCCCAGACGTGCGGGAGGCTGCCTTGCTCGTGTCCAAGAGGCTGAACTTCAAGCTGCTGAGACCCGCCGGCGGGCGCGAGGAGGAGGCCGAGCTCCTCAAAGAGGGCCACTGGAGGGCGGCCGGCCGGTGGGTTAGGGGCTGTCGTTGCTCTCCCGACCTCGGATACCCGTGTTACGAGGGGTGGGCGGAGCTCTTCGACGTTCGCTCTTGCTTCTCCTTCTCTCCCCGGTCCCACTACTTGACCGTCCCGGTGGCCCCTACAAATGGGGCCGATATCAAGTATCCATGGTTCTTCACCAGGGCTTACCACTTCGCTAGAGGAGCCGTCTTGGGAGCCTCCCCTCCAAGAGAGTTCTTCGAGATGGTCAAGCCCTACTTCGGCCCCGGGTGGGCCAACGCTATGGAGGCGGGGTTGAGAGCCCTCAACTTGGTATATTCGTTCGGAAACAACAAATATTCCGTCGAGGTGACAGAGCAGCTCCTCGCTTCGCTATTCTACATCTTAGTCAACATGGAAGTCGGGGTATATACGAGCAACCACACGATGTGTGACCTTTACGGCCTCACGGTCTCTTCTTTAGCATTGGGGAGGGCGTGGAGGCCCTTCGCTAAGGTTGCTTGGGAGGTAATGGATAGTATGACGTACGAGTTGAAGAAACAGCTGCAGGGGTGGGATTACGAGGGCTCCACCGCCTACCACTTGTTGGTCCTCGAAGGGGCGCTGGCCCTCCTTTACGCGGCGAGGGAGCTGGACCGGGGGTACTTCGAGAGAGTCTGGCCGAAGGTGAAGGCGCTCCTCTCGGAGGCCTCTGAGCTGTTGGCCAGCATAACATTGCCGGACTCGTCTTTCCCCTTGATCGGGGACAACGGGAGCGACAGGGCGTTAGTATTAGAGAGCTTGGAGTTTAACTACGCTTCCACCATCACAGCCCTAACGCTAGCGAGGAAGCTAGGCCTCTTAAGCTCCTTTCCCAAGTTGGAGGGCTTCGCCAAAGAGGAGGCTTTAAGAGTCTTGAACTCGTTGGAGGAACCCTACCCAGAGGAGAGGCTTCCCCGGAGCTCCGAGAGGCCCTGGCTTCACTCCTACAACGACGGGGAGCTGCTCGTTACTTTGGCTTGCGCCCCTACCCTCAAGGGCGCCCCTCCCGGTCACCACCACGACGACAAGGGGAGCTTCGCGGTCTGGAGGCGCGGCTGGGTAGTCTTGGACCCAGGCACCTTCACTTATACTGGAATGAAGGAAGTCAGAAACTTGATGAGGTCTAGTTACTTTCACAACGTATTGAGGGGGTGCTGCGTCTTCCCCAACACTTTTGACGCGTCGTGTAACTGTACTTGTAACTTCTACGATTTCATGAAGGTTGAGGTATTCCCAGGGTGGAGGAGGGAGGTATACGTTAAGAAGGATAGAGTAGTAATCAAGGACATAACCGAGTTCAAGGGAAATATGAGCTTAATGTTGCCAGCGGAACCCGAGCCTGAGGGCGACGCCCTCAAGCTCCCCAACGCCTCGATAAAGGTGCCCGGGGCGTACGACGTGAAGGAGGCATTCTACTCGCCCTCGTACGGAATTATTAAAAAAGGATACTTGATCAGGGTTTACGACGTAGGGCCAGGAGAGGCGGTGACGGAGGTGGTGTTTTGAAGTCCTTGGTCGCGCTAGCAGCCCTGCTGCTCCTCGCACTCGTGTTCGGCAAAGCCTTCTTCCTCGCCCTGGGAGTTCTAACGTACTTGTACTTGCTCTATGTGGCTTACAAGCTCATGGATTACTACGGAAAGGCCTTGAAGGCCGGCCGGAGCGCCGAGTACTACTCTAAAGAAGTCGTCGACGAGCTGAAGGCGTTGGTGAAGGCAATACACTTGGTCAAGTCCAAGGACCGCTAAACTTCTATCTTCTTCACCACAGTGTGGAAGGTATTCTTCCTGCACACCCTACAGTAGTGGTAGATCCTCCCCTTCCCAATGTTTTCCAAATCGTAGCTACCCAAGAAAAGCCACATCTGTCCGCAGTTCTCGCACCTCAAGTACCAGCTCGTCAAACGCGTTCCCCGAAAAGCGGGGTGGGGGAGAGTAATTTAGGCGAGAGCTTGAGCGGGAAAGAGGCGGTCGCCAAGAGGGCGGCGGAGCTGGTAGCCTCCGAGGCCCCGGAGGTCCTCGGGGTCGGCTCCGGGACCACCGTCAAGCTGTTCATAAAGTACCTCAAGGAGCTCGGCTTTTCCGGGCTGACCGTCCCCACCAGCTACGATACTGCCTTGGAACTCAAAAGACGTGGATTCAAGGTCTTGGACTTGTTGAGCGTCGACGAGGTGGAGCTCAGCGTGGACGGTGCGGACGAGGTCTTCGAGGTCGACGGCTCGCTGTACGCCGTGAAAGGCGGCGGGGCAGCGATGCTGAGGGAGAAGGTCCTTGCCTACGTGTCCCGGTTCCGGGTTTACATAGTTGACGAGGGAAAAGTGTCCAACTCCCCGTGCTCCCGAGGGGTTCCCGTGCCCGCCGAGGTGGTGCCCAGTTCCCTCCCGGCGGTTGCCAAAGGGCTGGAGCTCTTAGGCGTGGGCTGGAAGCTCAGGGAGGCCGGAGGGAAGCTGGGGCCCGTGGTCACCGATAACGGCAATTTGGTGATTGATATGGATTGCAAGAGCTCAATTAGGGTCATAGAAAAAGTGGAGGCCCTCCCCGGCGTGGCGGCCACCGGGCTGTTCGGCCCGGAGCTGATAGACAAGGTCTTGGTGGGCGAGAAGGGGGAACTGCCTTGAGGCCGAGGGCCTCGGCCCTCAAGTCCCTCTGCCCTAAGGAGAAGACCAAGGTGGGGATACCGGTAATAAAGGTGGTCAACGAGAGCCTCCCGGAGATAATGGTCTACCGGGGGGAGTCCGGGGACTACTTGGTCGCCGACGACTTCTGTACTTGTCCCTCCTTCTTGAGGAACTTAGACGTGGGGAAGTTGGAACCTTGTAAGCACGTGTGCGCGGAGAAGAGGTCCACCGAACGCACAATCTTGGTCCTTGAGAACGAGGACTTTGACATGCTCTTAATCTCTTTGTTGGCACACGAGAGGAGCGCAACTTTAAACCTTCTCTTGGCGACGCACGAGGGTGAGCTAAGTGGGGAGGAGGAGAAGGAGGAGGAAGATAATAGTTAGGAGGCCGACGCTGCCCACCGTTTTCCAGTGCCCTAACTGTGGGGCACACGCGCTGATAATAGATATAATTCAAAATAAAAAGACGAAGGAAATGAAGGCCATAATAAGGTGCGCCGAGTGCGGGTTGGTCCACGAGGAGCCCGTGGAGAGTCCCATAATTGATAGGGCCGTCATATACGGTCGCTTCATAGACAAGTTCTACGCAGGCGAGATAAAGGTCCCCGAGGGCGGCGAGGAAGAGGAGTAAAGATGGGGGCTTACGACGAGCTGATGAAGAGAAGGGGGAGGGCGCTCCTCCCGTTGTTAGACCCGGACAAGGTGCTGTCCCAAGAGGAGTACTATGAGAGGGCGGTTAAGGCATTGTGCCGTTACGCTACCACCTTCTTGGTGGGCGGAAGTACCGGGGTCGGGCAGATAGAGGCCGAGAAGACGGTCGCGCTCGTCAAGAGGAACTGCGACAGGCCCGTCACGCTGTTCCCCGGGAGCCCTTGCCAAGTGGCCCCCTCGGCCGATGCCATACTCTTCATGAGCCTGCTCAACAGCACCAACCGGAAGTACTTGATAGATTATCAATTAGAAGGCTCCTTGCTAGTGTATAGGTACGGCTTGGAGGCCATCCCGACGGCTTACATAATAGTTGGGGAAGGCAAGACGGCGGGCTGGGTGGGGGAGGCAAAGGTCATACCCCCTCACAAGCCCGAGCTCTTGAGCATGTACGTCCTCACGGCGAAGTACTTGGGCTTTAAGTTAGTATACCTAGAGGCTGGGAGCGGGGCAGAGAGGGGCGTTCCCCCCGAGGCGGTGAGGCTCGCCAAGAAACTCTTAGGAGAGGACGTCGTCTTGATAGTTGGTGGCGGGATAAAAGACGAGGAGGCGGCGAACGAGGCCCTCCGCGCGGGGGCAGACGGAGTAGTGGTGGGCACGGTAGTGGAAAGGGACCTAAGCGCTGCCGAGAGGATAGCCCGAAGGGTGGCGGGTTGGACCTAGAGGACGCCGTCAAGTTCTTACTTGAGAAGGGAATGGACAAGGATCAAATAATCAGCCTGGTCCTTCCCTTCCTAACTGTTAGGAAGGGGATGAGCTTAGAACGGGCTCTGGAGTTCGCCGAGGGCCTTTACGAGGACGTGGTGGGGATCCTCTCCAACTCCGGCCCCTACGCCCCCTCGCCTCTGGGCTTGAGGGTCGGGGAGGGAGGGGTGGGCAGTAGGGGGTTGGGGGACTGGACAGTCCACGAGGCCTTAACCTCCCTCTCGGGCAGCGGGGACGCCGCTAGGGCGGGCGACCTCCTCTTGGCGGTCGACGGCTTCCACTCGCGCTTGAGCTCTGTACCCTTGCTGATGGGTTTTCATGCCGTGAGGGCGGCGGTTAGGGACGTCATGGTCTCCGGGGGCGCGCCGCTGGCGAGCTTAATAGACGTACACCTAGCCGACGACACGGACGTAGCGTACTTGTTGGACGTCACGGCCGGAGCTTACGTGGCCGGCGAGCTCACGGGCGCGCCCCTCGTGGGGGGAAGCACCTTGAGGATAGGGGGTGACGCGGTGATAGGGAGTAGGGTCACCGGCGGCGCCTTCGCGGTGGGGAAGAGGGTTAGGGACTGGTCGCGCTTCAACGCCTCTCCGGGGGACGAGCTGTACGCCACGGTAGGCAAGGGCGGCGGCACCGTAACTGCTTACGCATTGACCCACGGAAGGCCAGAGCTCGTAAAGTTAACCCTAAACGTAGACTTCGTTAATGAAATTAAGATAGCTATGAAAGAGAACTGCGTCAAGGGAGCCTTCGACTGGACGAACGGCGGCATAATGTTAGACGCATTTGAGATATCAAACAAAGTCGGCGTCAAGGTAGTTCTCTCGAAGAGCGTGTACCGCGCTATCCACCCGGAGCTTCTAAAAGCATTCGAGGAGGATGGCATAGATCCTTTGAGGACAAGCGTGGACTCAGTGGTATTCATAGCGGAGAGGGGTTGCAAGCTCCCTTTCGTCAAGATAGGGGAAGTGGAGGCCGGCAAGGGAGTATTCTTGGAGGACGAGGAGCTGGCGCCGGCCTTCAGGGAGGCGCCCTACACCCACTTGAAGAGGGCCGTCGAGGGGCTCGGGAGGGGGGCGGACCTCGAGGAGTTGAGAGACTACCTCACGAGGAGGATAGAAGAGTTGAGGGGGGAGGTCCTTGGAGTACGACGAGGTCCACTGGAAAATTCTGAGGAAGAAGAGAGAGAAAGCAATTAAGGTCATGGAGAGGCTGGCCCCCTTCTCGCCGGTGGTCCACGGCTCCGTCGCCAGGGGGGACGTCACCGAGGACAGCGACGTGGACGTCGCTATACTCTTCCCCGTGGAGCCTTACAAGGTGGAGGCGGCTTTGGGGTTTAGCAAGTCGCACGGGTACATAATCATGGCCACTCCCCGCAGCACGCCGAAGGTATACCTAGCCTTGGACGAGTCCGAGGAAGTGGTAGTATCCTTCCCGTTGGGGAAACTGACCAATAAGGAGAGGGAGTTCTACGCCTTTGGGGGAGAGCTGGAGTTGAGGGGACTCAAGGAGGGAAGGAGGGTGCCGGGAGTGAACAAGGAGCTCCTCCTCATAATTCCAACCCCTTACGGTCATGAGGAAGAACCCGTAATAGGGAGGGAGGAGCACGTGGCCAAAGTCCTGGGCATAAGTGCGGAAACAGTGAAGGAGAGGGTCAGATTGCTCATGAAGAGGAAGGAGAAGGGACGCACGGGGGTTTTCTTGGAGTTCAAGTTTTGGGGCCCGGCGGAGGAGGCGCTTCACGCGCTGGCCAAGAAGAACAAGGCCTTCAGAAGGAGGGCGGTCGAGGAAGGCATTCTATAAGTCGAGAGGTATTAATGGGGTCTGCTCCTAATAAGTTTTGCGTACCCTATAACGCACCGGGTGTTCAGATGGATCTGGACAAGTTAGCGGAAATATCAATAAGAATTGCTAGCAGGATGAGGATAAAGGAAGAAATGCTGGAGGGCCTCGACGAAGAGGAGCTGGAGGCGGCCAAGAGAGTAGCTGAGATGGTGAGGGAAGAGAGGAAGGGGCTGGTGTACTGTGCCATATGCGCCAAGGGGAGCTTCACCAAGAGGGGCTTTTACTTACACTTGATGAGGGTTCACAAGGACGACATCAAGGTCTTACTCGAAAGGGAGCTCAGCGCCCCCCTCGCGGGTCAGTAGGGGCGAAAGGCTCTCACCGCTCAACATTGGAGTCACTCCTCATCCCCAAGAAGGCCAGGACGTCTTCCCCCTTAATGAGGGGTATCCCCAAGGACCTCGAGAGCTGTTCGGCCCTCTCCAAGCTCGCAGACTTCCCGTAGTCCAGCACCTCCG
This sequence comes from Ignicoccus sp., assembly GCF_056435145.1. Lineage (NCBI taxonomy): Archaea > Thermoproteati > Thermoproteota > Thermoprotei > Desulfurococcales > Desulfurococcaceae > Ignicoccus > Ignicoccus sp. The sequence goes on along the minus strand of NZ_JBWNMZ010000021.1, from coordinate 5,627 downwards.
CGAATGCGACCGCGGGGGTTAGGCCCAAGGCATCTAACAGCCTCACGCTGAGCTCGGTGTGGCCCCTCCTCTCTTCCAGCTTAGAGGCCAAGAGCACCGGAACGTGGCCGGGGGCGTAGAACTCCTCTTCGAACTTCCTCCTCGCCTCCTCCGGGTCGCTCGAGGCCAGCTCCACGACCTCCGCGAGCTTCCTTATGGTCAGCGCCCTGTCTTCGTCACTTATCCCCGTTCTGACGTCCACGTGGTTCACCCACACCGAGAACGCCGGGTAGTCGCCGTACTTGGGCTTCTTGATTAATTTGGAGTATCCGTGCTTTGCCAAGAACTTCCAAGCCTTCTCCAGCCCCAGGGCCGTGCCCACTTCCTCCGTGGTCGCGAAGCACACCAGCCCCCCGGCCAAGGACCTCAAGCTGTAAACGCTGGCCGCGGTGACGGCCGGGGCGTAGTAAACCAAGTCCACTTCTTCCTCCCTCCCCGGGAAGTCAAACAGCATGAATGGCGCTCCCGAGAGAAGCCTTTCCTTCAGCCGTCGCATCCACGAGACCGCCAACACAACAAAGGAATTTAATATTAAAGTTGCCGTCGCGTGAAGGGAAGACCTTGCTCTGTCACTACCCTGGTTGTAGCACTAGAGGTATTGGTGAGGATATGGAAATAGCAACCCGGAACGTGTTAAAGGCACTTGGCGTGGAGTACAAGGAGATCGAGGGGTGGGTGTGTTGCGGCACCGGAGTCGTCGAGGACGCCTCTCCTCTGGGCAGCGCGGTACTAGTGGCCTCTAACTTGAGCCTCGCGAAAGAGCAAGGTTGCAAGAGCGTCTTCACCGCGTGCGGGATATGTGCCGCCCAGCTTATGTTCTGGAAGAGCAGGATGGATAAGGAAGAGTCGTTGAGGGAGGAGGTTAAGGATCTGCTGGAGAGCAAGCACTTGAAGTTCGACATAGACGTGAAGCTGCTTCACATACTAGACTTACTTCTCGACAAGTTCAAGGAGGAACACGTCAAGAGACCCTTGTACGACTTGAGGGTCTCGCTTTACCCGGGCTGCGGCGCGAAGAAGTTCTACAACTTCTACCAAGGTAAGGACGTATTTAAAATGATGGAAGAGGTAGTCAAGAAGACTGGGGCCGAGGTGGTGAGGAGGGTCGACACGTGCTGCGGCTTCCCATTAATGACGTACGACAAGAAGGTCGCAACAAGCTTGGCTAGGAAGGTGGTCAGCGAGAGCGCCGGGGCGGACGTAATAGTTACTCTCTGCCCCTTCTGCCAGTACCAGCTCGACACCTCCCAGAAGGAGATGCCGGTCTGGCACCTCCACCAGCTCGTGGGCTACTCCATGGGGCTCTCGGAAGAGGAACTGGGCTTGGACAAACACGTCAACAAGCTCTGATTTGTGCCCCCGCAACCGTCCCGCCGTCACCGTCCGCACCGGCGGCCTCCGGCGGGCGTGAGCGCGGGGTCCGTTATTCGTATTAACTAGCTTATTAAAACATAACAGCGCGGGAGTAATGAACGTTAAGAGGCTGAAAGTTCGCTTATTGACCCCACCGGAGGACGTGAGCTGGGGGCCTAGGTACATAGCAACCGCTTTGGGAACCAAGGGCTTCCAAGTAGTAGAGCCCCATGAGGGTAAGATGGTACTGGACAAGCCGGAGCCCCACGTGCACTCGGTGCTCTGGACCTCCCAAGGGATGCTGTATTTGGGTACGGACGATAAAATAATTGTACTAGATAGGAACTTGGGAGAGACCAAGTACTCGTTCGACGTCCCGTCCCAAGTAGAGCACATGGTGGAGACTAAGGATAAGAAGGTACTCGCCGTAGGGGAGGGGTGGTTGGCCAAGGTGGAGGGTAAAGGGATAGAGATATTCAACGTGGGCTACTCGGTCTGGAGGGTGGCCGGCAAGGGCGAGTTGGCCGCTTTGGGAAGCAAGGAGGGGAAGCTTCTGATTTTTAATCTGAACAAAGGAAAGGTGATCTGGAGCACCGACTTCCAGTCCGTGATAACGGGCGTCTCGTGGGGCCCGTTCTTGTTGGCGTCCGACGCCAGCGGTCATATCTATTCTATAAATACCAAGGACGAATCTTTCGAATTCAGAGTACTTGCGAAGTACAAGAACGTCTCGGACGTAATGTGGAACCCCAAGGGAGACGAGATAGTGGTCTCTGTGAGTTCGGAGAAGAGGCTGGCCTTCTTGAACCAGCTAGGTTCGGAGGTCGGTTCGGTGGAACTCGAGGGCACGCCGACCTCGCTGGACTACTCGCCGACTTCCATCGAGGTGGTTGTAGTGCTCGAAAACGGGGAGCTGGAGACCGTGGCGACGCCCAAGGCAGGCAAGGTCGTGGAGGAGTTGGTGAAGGCCAGCAACTGCATAAAGGAGGGTAGGGTCGTTTGCGAGGCCCTAGAGAAGGCCTTGTGGCGTACCATAGGCATGTTAGCTCCCGACGTGAATGTCGACGAGTTCTACGCGTTGAAACAACTGGGTGAGAAGATGGCAGAGTCCTTGGTTTGCCTCCAAAAGAGGATTACTGACTTGAGAAAGGTAATTAGGAACATAGTAACTTTGGAGGACGTGGTAGAGGTCCTAAAGGGGGGCTGCGACAGGTTCGAAGGGTGGCTGGACACTATAGTGAACAACGCTAGCTGTATAGTTAAGCTTTCAGAGGAGTTGGAGAAGTTGTTCGACATAGCCAGTGCAGACTTGTTGGCGGCCCAAGTGCCGACCTCCGTGCACTTGGCCGAACTGATGGGCTGCGAAAGGGCCCTAGAGTTGGTCAAGTGTGCAATAAAAACTTACAAGAAGATGAAAGACTTGTGGGACGCAGAGGAGGAGCTCGGGGTGAGCTTGCCGCCTCCGGGGGAGGTGGTGGTTTACTTGTTCCTCACCGGAGACTGCGAGGACGTCTACCAGAAGGTTTCCAAGCTCTCGGAGCTCAAGGAGCTCGCGCGCCAGAGGGCCGCGGAAGGGGACGTGGAGAGCGTTATAAAGATCGTCAAGGAGGCTAACGTAATAGCGGAGGAGCTCCGGGACAAGGTGGAGAACGCCCTACCCGAAGGAATTCTAGAGTAATACTCGGCCCCTCGTCCAAAAGCGACGTCGCCGTGCACTAGACTCGCGCCGGGCTACGAATGATAGAGGCGGTCTACCAACGGTCTTGTCCCTCTTGCGGAGGCGACGTGGAAAGGAAGAGGCTCCTCGCAGGCCTCCCTTGTTCTAAGTGCTCCGAACCCCGGGGGCTGCTCGCCTGGAAGGAGGAGTTGGAAGAGGCGTACGAGGAGTTCGCCGAGTTCTTCAAGAAGACCTACGGCTTCGAGCTCTGGGGGCCGCAAAGGGCTTGGGCTAAGCTCGCGCTCAGCGGCTTCGACGCGGTCCTCTTGGCCCCCACGGGCACCGGGAAGAGCACCTTCCTCGCCGCCCTGTCCTCGTTCTTAAAGAAGAAAAGGAAGAAGGTGCTCTACGTAGTTCCCTCCAAGAGCTTGGAGGCACAAGTGAGGGAGAGGCTGACAGAGGAGGTAGACGTAATAACGGCGAGGAAGTTGGTGCGCGACCCGAGGGCGTACCGGGGTTACGACGTTTACGTCTTCGACGACGTGGACTCTGTGATGAAGTCGCCCAAGAGCGCGACGGCCCTCATAATTGCCTTGGGTTTGGAGGAGGCCGTGTCCATAGTGAACGAGATGGTCGACATGATAAAGAGGGGACTGGTTGAAGGGGACGGGGGGAAACGCTACGAGGAGTTGAAGGCGAGGCTCGAGGAGCTGAAGGAGGAGAAAGGGCCTCAAGTAATAATGGCCTCCGCCACCGCGGGCGGAGGCAGCTTGACGGCCAAGCTAATGCTCTCCTTGCTCGGCCTCTCCCCCGCGAGCGCCCCGCCGGCCATCAGGTACGTCGACGACGTAAAGCTGTTCTACGAAGACCCTGTCGAGGGGGTCGTGGAGACCGTTCGACGCTTCGTGTCGAAGGGTTTCAAGGGAATAGTTTTCGTACACGAGGGCTTCCCAATAGAGGAGGTGGAGAAGGCCCTCAGGGAGAAGGGGGTAGCGGCGGAGGTAACCAAGTCCGGGAGGCTGAAGCCCTTGAAAAAGTTAGAGAAGGGAGAGCTAGACGTGATCGTGGCATACTCCTCGAGGTATGGCGTGGTAGCGAGGGGCATAGATATGCCGGACGTGATAAGGTTTGCCGTGTTCTTGAGGCCGCCCTTCAAAAAGTTCGACTTGGAGAAAGGCTTGAACAACCCACTAACTCTCCTCAGAGTCATGAAAAAGCTGGAGATGAAAGAGGAGAGCGTCAAGCTGTTCAAGGCCCTGTCCAAATTGAGTGACGTGGAGCTCGCCCTACTCCGAAGGGCTATGGAGGAGGACGGAGACGTCGGAGGGTTCTTGGGGAACGTGCTATCTCTCTTGAAGGAAACGAAAATAAAGGTTTTGGAATTATTGAAGGAGAGGAAGGTAGTGGACAATGGGATAGTAATAAAGAACGGGAAGATATACTTATTAGACTCCAAGACTTATCTGCAAGCCTCCGGGAGGACCTCCCGCCTCACCCCTAAGGGGATGACGCACGGAGTCAGCGTGGTGGTCTACGACGACGAAGACTTAATGAATGCATTCGAGAAAGACTTGAAAGATAGGGTGGAATTTAAGGAGGAGCTCGTTATGCCGAAGGGTCCTAAGCCAGTAAAGGCTAAAAACGTACTAATTGTAGTTGAATCCCCAACTAAGGCTAAGACTTTCGCAAAGGTAATGGGGGGAGGAGGGAGGATCGAAGTCGGAGGGGTCCCTGCGCACTTGGCGGTCCACGAGCTCGAGGGAGAGGCGCTCTTCGCCTTCATAGTGGCCACCAAGGGCCACTTGTTCGACATAACTCTGGACGACGTAGGGACCTACGGCGTAGAGCTGGGGGACCCCATAAGGGTCTACTACGCCCCAGTGAACCGTTGTAGGAGGTGTAACCTCGCTTGGGCCTCCTCGGACCCGAAGTGCCCCAAGTGCGGTCTCCCGGCCGAGAGCTCTACTAAGGTGGTGGATGTTTTGAGGAAGTTGGCGGCCGTGGTAGACGAGGTCTACTTGGCGACGGACCCGGACGAGGAGGGGGAGAAGATAGCTTGGGACGTAATGGCTATGATATTTCCATTCAATACCAACATAAAGCGCGTGAAGTACTACGAGGTCACCTTGAGGGGCCTCCGGGAGGCCCTCTCTTCCCCAACGGGAGTTGACGAGGGAGTGGTTAGATCTCAGATAGTCAGGAGGTTGGACGACAGGCTGGTTGGCTTCGCCGTGAGTGAGAGGTTGAAGGCGACTTTCGGCGACCCCAACCACGGGCTGGGAAGGGTCCAAGGCCCGGTCCTCAAGTTCGTGGTGGAGAGGGCTAGAGCTAGGAAGGCCGCCACCGGGTACTCGGTCAAGCTTATCTTGTCCAACGGAGATAGCATAAGGCTGTTTGTAAAAACCAAGGAAGAGGCGTTTAAGCTGGCCTCGGTCGAGAGGGTCAAGGTCCTCAAGGTAGAGGAGTCCGTGGAGGAGCTAAAGCCCTTGCCCCCCTACACGACCGACACCATGCTCGAGGACGCCTCCAAGCTGGGCTTGGACCCTTCAAAGACCATGAGGATAGCCCAAGACCTCTT
>NZ_JBWNMZ010000020.1:0-36431 GCF_056435145.1 Ignicoccus sp. | reverse complement strand
ATTTCTTAAATGGAGAGAAAAATAGCTGGGAATTGTAAGGAAGCGGTAGAACGAAAGCCTTTTAAGGGAAGGAACTTGGAGCTTTATACGGAAGCGCTCGGTGGAGTCTCAAGAGAGGATAGAAAGTTGCTACTGCGTCACCGCTATTCGCTTTCAACTCTTCTAGGGTGGAGTCTCAAGAGAGGATAGAAAGTCATCGCAGTCCTTCAGGTTGTTGCTGGCTTCTATCACCAGAGTGGAGTCTCAAGAGAGGATAGAAAGGAGTGATAAAGGAGTTGCTGCTGGAGTGCATGGCAAAGCGTGGAGTCTCAAGAGAGGATAGAAAGTGAACGCCGCTGAGGTCGCAATTGTCGCATTCCCTTGCGCCAGGTGGAGTCTCAAGAGAGGATAGAAAGCGCCGACGCTCTGAATGGCACTAGATACAGCTTTGCGTGGAGTCTCAAGAGAGGATGGAAAGATCTTCACGTCGCGGAACTTCGACAGGATTGAGAAGGTGTGGAGTCTCAAGAGAGGATAGAAAGTTAGTAGTTATGCACTGCGCGTGCGCGCTATGCTAGTGGAGTCTCAAGAGAGGATAGAAAGAATGACATCAGCCTCCTAGCCATGTCCCTTATCATGGTGAGGGTGGAGTCTCAAGAGAGGATAGAAAGATGCTTCCCGGTCAGTGGGCAAAATTAATAGCATGCCTGCGTGTGGAGTCTCAAGAGAGGATAGAAAGAATTACTTCACTATTCTTGACGATACTACGTTAACGAGACAGTGGAGTCTCAAGAGAGGATAGAAAGCCACCTGTACGAGGTGCGTACACTTAATGTCACCCACGGGTGGAGTCTCAAGAGAGGATAGAAAGTCATCACCCTCACCTCCTTACTCTTCATCCTCTTCATCTTCTGTGGAGTCTCAAGAGAGGATAGAAAGGTGATTACGTAATATCGCCACGCCCCACTTACGCTGCTAATGGTGGAGTCTCAAGAGAGGATAGAAAGGTTTGCAAACATTTTGTAATTTTTTCCTTTCTCCTTACGAGTGGAGTCTCAAAAGAGGATAGAAAGAATAAAGGAACAGCTCGTCAGTTTTATCTCATAAACCTCACGGATCCAAAAAGAGAATCAAAAGACGGAGCATAAGTTTTTGAAGACCTTGGTGGTCGAGAGACCGCTCCTATCTCAAAGGCACGACAGCGGAGGACGGGAGGCCTCGTTGCAGATCTCAGACTCTCTCCAGGAGTACTCACTAACGGAGGCCTTCGTCGTTTGGCAGACGTCGTCTGAAGGGAAGAGGGCGCGGGGTGGAGGCTAACAAGGCAGAGAGCCGGCTGCTCAAGTGAGGCGCTAGTCACGAATTTAGAACTGGATTTCTAAGTAGTAGTTTGGATAGAATCCAAGAGGAAAGTACAGACATCAAGAAATAGTTAGGAGCGTCGCCGACCAACACAAATAACGTGATGATTGGGTTGACCCCCCTCTTAGGCTAGGCCGAGGTCACACCTCTGACCGTATATTAGCTCCTTATGCGAGTCGGGACCGGGCGAGAAGCGTGTCGAAGACCTACATGACCTTGGGAGATCTCAAGCCGGGTAACTTCATAATGATAGACGGCGAACCGTGCAAGATAGTTGAGATGAGCAAAGCGAAGACCGGCAAACACGGGAGCGCGAAGGCCCACGTGGTAGCCATAAGCTTGATCAGCGGCGCTAAGAAGACCTTGGTTGCCCCGGTGGACACCAGGGTCGAGGTGCCAATAATTGAGAAGAGAGTTGGCCAAGTGTTAGCCATAACCGGCGACAGCGTCCAGCTCATGGATATGGAAACTTACGACACTTTTGAAGTCCCGTTGCCGGAAGAGGAAGAGCTCAAGGCTCGGTTGGAGCCCGGAGTGGAGGTAGAGTATTGGGTAATGCCTCCTGGAGTATACAAGATAATGAGAGTCAGAGGGGGGAAGTAAACCCCTTCTCCTTTTTGCGATAAAACCCCCCGACGGGCGAAGTCCCCCGGTACTCCCCTTTGAGGTCCAGGACCTCGTTTGAGAGGGAGCTGGCGAGCGAGCTCTACCAGAGGGGCTGGGCTGTTATGAGGGCCCCCGCTTCTGGGGCCGCCGCCAAGAGGTACTTGTACCCGGACTTGGTGGCGTTGAAGAAGGGAAGGGCAGTTGCAATAGAGGTCAAGAGTACCAAAGACAAAAAGTACATATATCTGGACAAGAGGCAGTACGAAATACTCAAAGAATGGGAAGAGAGAGGCGGGGCGGACGCGTGGGTCGCGGTGAGGGTGCTTTACTCAAGTTGGAAGTTCTACCCGCTGCGCTCCCTCAAGGAGGTCGGGAAGAGCTTCAGGCTTGACCTCAAGGGGGGTTTGAGTTTGGACTCCTTCGACGCCCTCTACTCCGTAAAGTTCACCTTAGTTGATTTCGCAAGGGGAACCTTAGAGACCTAAATGAACTTGACCGACACATTTCCTCCGCAGCACTCCATAACGTACTCCCCGACCGACGGCTTGAAGGGTTTGGCAACGGTCCCCAAGAGCAAACAGCCCTCCTTGTCTCTCAACAGCTCCGCGTTGGCGTTTATTCTGCTCATATCCACTGTTCCCTCCTCCTCAACTCCCGGCCCGAACACCTTCACTCTCTCTCCGTCCTTCAGCTCTACTTCCTTCCCGACGACGACCTTATTGGAGGCCGCTAGGTCTGCCAATAACATGAGCCAGTCGAGCTCGCTCCACCTCTTGCCGTAGCGGTTGTCCGGAACCTCTATTGCTAAGAAGAAGGAGCCCTCACAGAGGAAGACCTCCGGCTCAGCCAGCGGGTCGCTTAGCTTGCTCAGCTCCAAGGAGCTCCCGTTGCCCAGCAAGCCGTCCCGGAAGAGGGGGCCGGTTATGGGCCCGCCGCCGAACTTCCTCCTGCTCTCCTCTCCCGTCAAGCCGACCTTCCAGCCGGTTATAGGCCCCCAGACCTCCTTGGCCACCTCCGCGACCTTCCTCTGAACCTCCAGCGCCTCCTCGAAGTTCTCAGGCTTACAAGTCCAGTTTTTCACCTCTAAGGCCCTCCTCCACTCGAACGGGTCGCACCCCTTCAAGGCCTCGTTTCCCGTTGCTTCGTCGCTCAAAGGAATTTGAGCGCTTCTTCAGCTATGGCTCTAGCTAAGGGGGGCGGCACGGACTCGCCCACTTGGTTGTACTGGCTCTCCCTCCCGCCGAAGAACGCGAAGTTGTCCGGGTAACCCATGAGCCTGGCTTGCTCTCTCACTGTTAACAGCCGGTTCTCGTGAGGGTGGAAGAAGCGGGAGCTTCCGAGCACGGTAGGCGCCAACTTCTTGGGGTGGAGCTTTATCATGTTCGGGTAGAGCTTGCCCCCGCTGCCCTTGTAGTGTATGAGCGCCTCCCCCCACTTGAGCTTAGCGGCCCTCTTCTCCAGCCTCTTGGGCACGTGGGGCGGCTCGTGGTTCGGGGGCCACTCCGGGTTCGGGGGTGGCAAGCCCCTCAGCGCCTCCTCGACGGTTATCACCCTCCTGCACTTCGGAGGCCTCAAAGGTACGTTAGAAACGAAGACCCTAACCCTGTGGGACGGAACGCAGTAGTCCTCCGCCCTTAGGACGTTAAAGTATATCTTCGGATACCCTACCCTCGCGAACTCCCTCCTCAATGCCTCCTTTAACGACCCCTCTATCAACCCTTTCACGTTTTCCATTATGAAAACCTTGGGCTTCAAGTCTCCAACTATCCTTATGAAGTGGAGCACCAGCCTTCCTACGGGGTCCTTGTACAACCTGTCCAAGGGGTCCTTCTCCCTCTTGGGGTTCGCGGCGGTGTATGGCTCGCACGGAGGGGAGCCTATGACCACGTCCACGTCCCCGACCAGCTTCTCTAGGGTTTTGCTGCTCAACTTGGATACGTCTTCGACCAAAGTTAAGGCCTTGGGGTGGTTGGCCGCGTAGCTCCTCGCCGGGGCCTTGTCGTTGTCGACCCCCAGGACTCCCTCGAAGCCCGCCATCTCGAAGCCCAGCGCGAAGCCTCCGGCCCCCGAGAAGAGGTCAAAGAACGCTTTCTTCATGCTTTATTTCCTCCTCGAGACGCTTGATTATCTTCTCGAGGAGCTTCTTCCTAGGGTTGGTCTCGGCCAGCTCGAGGGCCTCCCCGCACCGGGGGCACGTGAAGTCGTAATTCATTGCTTCCTCGTACGAGAACTGGAGGCCGCACGCGGGGCAGTAGAAGTACTGGTCCTCCTCGCCTTCCAGCCTCCTCTTCAACTTCCCTAGGACGCTCTTCTTTATCTTCAACAAGTTCCTATTGAGAGTCTCCCGGTCTATGTACCAGTAGTATATGTAAGTTCCGTCCCCTTCGTTCCTTATCTTATAGTTCCTAACGAGTCCGTACCTCTCTAGCTTGTAAAGCGCCCTCCTTACGTCGTTAGGTTTCATTCCTAAGGTCTCGGTCAGTTGCTCCTCGCTTACGTCCTCGTACCTCATTAGCTCCTTGAACACCCTCACTCCCTCTTCCCCCGCCACGCTCCGCACGAACTCGAGGAGTTCCTCCAGAGGGTCCTTCTTCGCCAACCTTGACCACCTTCTTTCCCCTTTCGGTTGGAATTATTCTAAGTCTGCCGCCGACGGGCTGCCTATAAAGTTCCGCGCCGCCGTACAGCCGGTCTAGGAAGAGCGCCAAGGCCGCCACCTCGGAGTGGGGTTGATTGCCTATAGCGACGTTGTAGTGAGCGAGCTCGTAGTACTCTCGGGGGACCTTCTCGGCCCCAATTATCACAAGTATTTTGTCCTTCTTCCTTATCTCGTCAATTACCGAATCTACGGGGAGGCCGTACATCGTCAAATGAACTACAGTGCCCTCCCAAGACTTGACGTACTTGATGGGGGAGTTCGTGCACCCGAGCTCCTCTAACAGCCTCCCCCACCTCTCCTCTACTTCTCTCAGCTTCCCCAGCACCTTCTCGTCGCACGGGGAGAGCACGAAGCCGTGGGCCCCGAAGGCGCGGGCGACCAGCCCCACGTGGGTGGTTATCCTCTTGTCCCTCTCCGGGCGGTGGCCTATCCTCAAGACGTAAACTTTCAAAGCACTTCCTCCGCGTACTCCAGCTGTTCGCTGAGTAAATCTTTGATGTCCATAACTGAGCTCAACAGTTCGGACTTCACCTCCTTCCCTTCCCTCTCCAACTCGCTTATTACTGAGTAGGCCATCCTTATTGTTTCATCTATCATGTCGTCCAGCGTGTCCTCCACGGACTCCTTAGTCTCTCCCTCCTCAAGCATCTCTTCTATGATCTCGGCCAACCTCTCCTCGTCGACTCCGAGCCTGACCACCGTGGGGCTTCCCTCTTTTATGGTGATAAAGAACGGGGAGGTCGGTACGAGCAGTCTGGTCTCGTTTTCCGTCCTCACCACCTCTAGGCCGTACTTCTTAGCAACCCTCTCGATGCCCAAGTCGGACATCCGTTTGCTTAGCGTGTTGGGGAGGTAATTAAGGTCGGTCGCTTCGTTGCGGGATCATCACTCTCAGCTTTGCTACCTCCGCTCATCCCGAACCGTAGTTTACCCCTCTTGCGCGAGCTGCACGGGAATTAAAGTTGGCCAGGAGGAAGGAGCGGGACCGGAAGAGGAAGCTTTACGTGCTCGTCTCCGCGATGTTTGCCGCCTTGATGCTGGTCCCCGCTTGGCTGGGGCGAGGGGGCGGCGGGACCGCTATAAGCAAGTCCGACTTAGAAAAGTACTTGTACGTACCCAAGCCCGATAAATACACTATAATGTTGTTTCTCGCCTCACCCGAAGGTTGTCCTATCTGCCCGGAGGTTGCCAACAACGTAACCCAAGCGGTCGAGTTGCTAAACCAATCAATCGTTAACAATAAATTGAACATAACCATCGAGTTTAAGGTCTTTACTTGTGAGGGCTTTCCCCAGTGCAAGGACAAGGAGGCCTTGATAAACTTCCAAGTGTACAAGGTGTCCGAAGTTCCCTTACTCTTGCTGAGCTATAGGGGGCTCCTGGTGCCCTTCGACCCCACCGGCATGGGGCCCAGGACCCTCGCGGAAGTGCTGGCACAGTGGTATCAAATTATGTCCGAGGCGTGGAGGCCACCGAAGGAGGGCAAGTACTTGTTGTATCTGTACGATAAGTCTCACGAGAGCCCGTATTTGGATAGTATAGTCAAACAGGCCGAGCTGAACAACGTTACGGTAGTTAAGCTCGGGTGCGAGGCCTACCCGAAGAACTGCACGGACGTCCGCTCCCTCAGCACCATGCTGGTTCTTGGAATAACCCCCAAAGACCTCCCGTTAGCTATAGTCTACAAGGACGGGAGGGCAGTGGCCGCGGCTAAGGTGGACCGCCTGGAGGGGGTGGACGCGCTCCTCCAAGCCCTCAAGAACTGACCTCCACCTCTACCAACGAGCCTTTGTACAAGTAGTAAAGCAAGCCCCCTTTTAGCACGGCCTCGTCCGGGAGCGAGGGGCCGCTGACGAAGAGCACGGGCTGGGCTTCTTCCCTCTTAACGATTACGTCTTCCCTAGAGTAGACCTTGAAGAATGACTCGTCCCCTAGCTCCGGCGTCTCGTGTACCAAGAGGGCCCCGGCCTCGGCGTCGCTCAGCGAGTAGTACGAATACGATGGCAAGGTCATCGTAGGGACGTTCAACAAGTTAGAATTGTTGGTAATTTCAATTATTTCGTAAGAGCCTGTATCGAGTATAGCGGACCTCTGGACGTCTTTGACGAGCGCCACCACCCTTTGGTCCGATAAAACCTTGGCCCCCACCACTACCCTGGGTAACACGCCCTTAAACTTGACCAATGTTCCTTCATAACCCATTAGGACGCAAGCGTTCAAATCCGCACAAGCCGCGGCCACCTCGTCGCGGACCTCGTTGGCCGGAAAGGGGAAGGAAGCTACCTCCTTCAAGCTTTCGCCGAAAGAGTACAGCCTTGCTTTCCCGTTCTTGTTGACAATGAATCGGACCTCCTTAACTCCGCAACAAGTGTTGGTGTCGAAGAACGCGACCTTTCCGACGTCCTCCAACAACGTCTCTACTTTACCCTTCTCTACGTCTATTGCTATCAGCGAAGAGGATTCGAAGTCGTGGACTAAGACGTAGGGGAAGAGGAAGTGGGGCTTCCAGAAAGCCAGACCCACGAACTTTTTCTCTTCTGTGGCGACCAAGTCATAGAGCGCCGGCCTCACTATTGTTATCTTTCCCACGCGCGTGAAGTCGCCTTCCTCTTTGAACTCGTAGCCGAGCTCGGTCTCCCCACTCTCGACGTTAACAACCCTCGGACGGCCGTCCTCCAGCGAGACTGCGTAGACTTCTCCCCCTTCCTTGACTAGGTAGTCGTACAAGTCCCCCGGCCTCGCAACCGTTCGGTCGGAGAGTTTTGAGTGCGCCGTCCCTTCCGTTAAAGGAAGGCTTGAAGGTCCGATCTGGAAGGTCTTGGTGCGGGGGGTGGGATTTGAACCCACGCAGGCCTACGCCATCGGGTCCTGAGCCCGACCCCTTTGGCCAGGCTCGGGCACCCCCGCGAGGCTCCGGCGCTCGGTTCAAAAACTTCTTTATAAATTTTGCCTCAGCGCCGGGGTTTCCGGTCACCTCGTCCCCAGCGGCCATTCGCGCCTCATCGGCCCTCGGGACAGAGCGCCCTCGTCACTGCTCTGCCCGGTGGTTCGGGTCCTCATCGGGCTTAGCGGAACAGGTAGAGCGCCTCCGCCATTACGAGGAATCCTGCCAATAAAGCCCTGAGCTCTTGAGGGCTTTGGAAGTACGTCAGGAACACCTCGGCCAACACAGCGAGCGCGGGTAATATGATAATGGGCAAGTTGTTGAGTGCTACTCCTAAGAAGAGCGACGTCATCACTACCGCCAGGAGGACCGAGTCCCCCCAGTCGGGAAAGCCGGCAGAAGTGGCGGAGCTCAAGAGGGATAGGAGTAAGAACAGTTTAAGCAACCTAATCTCACCCCCGGGCCGACGAGCCCTCTCTACGTTTCAACCTTTAAGGCGCGCCCCGAGGTTCGTCGGGGCGAGAGCGTGGCGAAGGTAAAGGTCGGCGTGGTAATTTATAAGGAGAAGGACGAGAGCGGGGAGTACTACATAGCGGTGGAGCCCCTCTCGGGGGCACAAGTGCAAGGAGACACCGTAGAGGAGGTGTTAGAAAAGATAAAGGAAGAGATAAAAAAGATGAGTAGTGCTTGGTGCGAGTCGGAGCTGAGGGAGGCCGTGGACGCCAAGTTGATAGAGCTAGAGCTGGAAGAGGCAAGCGCTGGGTAGAAAAAGATCCCGATGGTCCCCGCCGGGGCCCGTTCGGCTTGAAGTGCTACTGGAGGAGGCTGGTCCTCGCCAACCAGAGCCTTTTGGCCAGGCTGAAGGGGAGAGTCCTCTTCGTCTCCGAGGCCAGGCCGGAGTACCCTTGGAGGAGGCTCTCTCCCAACGCTTACCGGAGAGTTTTGGGGACTGAGTGGGATCACGCGGTCATAGACCTCCGCTTCCCCGTCCCCGCCAACGCCTTCCCCGCCGTCATGGAGACTGTGAGGGCCGGCGGAACTATAGCAATTATAAAGGAAAAAAACTTGAGTGAGGTTTACTCCTCAAGGGGCGGGACCGGCCTCTTCGGGACTTACATAGAACGCGCCTTGGAAGCTTACGAGGAGGGAGGCCCTTGCCCAAAGTGGGAACCTCCCAGAGGGCTGACCAGGGAGCAGAGGGCGGCGTTGAAGAAGTTGAACGGCTTCGTGGTGGGCTCTGGCAGAGTGATGGCGATATTGGGGGACAGGGGGAGGGGGAAGAGCGCCCTCTTGGGCGCGGTGGCCGCGGCGCTGGTCTCCGACTTCGGCGTCAGGAGGGTCGAGGTGACGTCCCCATCCCCGGAGCTCCACAGCTTCTTGAAGATGTTCGAGCAACAAATGAGTGAGAGGAGGGCCCGCTTCAAGAAGGAGGAATCCGAGGAGGGCTGGCGCTTGGTGGGGCCGGGGTGGAGGGTGGAGTGGGTCCCCCCGCCCAAGGCGGGGGGCAAGGGCGGGGCTGTGCTGATTGACGAGGCGGCGGCTGTGGGGCTGGCGTCGGTCAGGAGGATAATCAACCGCTCTTGGAAGGTAGTGATGGCCACCACGGTCCACGGGTACGAGGGCTCCGGAAGGGCCCTCACCAAAACTTTGCTGAACAAAATTAAGAACTTAATGATTATAGAGTTGAAAGAGCCGGTGAGGTACCCCCCAGGAGACCCGGTGGAGAGGTGGCTGTACGAGGCCTTCCACTTGAACGCCGAGCCCTCGCCGTCCGAGCCCGTCGGGGGGCCTACGGAAGTGGACAGAAAAGAGATCGCCGACCCCGCCGCGGCGAGGCCCTACGCGGCCTTGCTCTCCTACGCCCACTACCGCTGGGAGCCCTCAGACTTGGAGCTGGTGCTGGAGCACCCTAAGGGCAAGCTGTGGGAGTACCCCGGGAGCGAGGGGCCGGTAGGGCTGGCGTTCACGGTGGACGAGGAGCCCCCGGAAGACCCGTGGGCCCCCGCGAGGGGGGCCGCCCTGAGCAGGCTGCTCTCTCGCCTCGCCCCTACGCCGGCGAGGCGGGTGGTCAGGATAGCTGTGGTCCCAGAGCTCCAGAGGAGGGGCATCGGGAGCTCTTTGTTGAAGGCACTGGAGGCCGAGGTGACCGGGGCTATATTTTCAAACCACGAGGTGCTGGACTTCTGGTTGAAAAACGGGTACAAGGTGATATACTTGTCTCCCAAGTACAACAAGGTTACCGGGGAGAAAAACGTAGCGGTGGCAAAGGGAGGGGAGTCCGTGGAGTTGGCCGCGAGGGCCTTCGCGCGCTCCTTCCTGCTCTCCGCTCACGGAGTGTACAGGGACGTGGACGTCAAGAAGGCATTCAAAATGCTCAAACATTCCTCCCCTCAGCCCTTGAATATTAAATGTGATAAGCTGTTATTGGAAAAGTTCTTGGAAAGGAAGATAGAGGCCGAGAGTGCCTTCCCCGCGCTCTACTGCTGCGCCCTCAGCGGCGTTTGGGAGCTCCCGGAGGAGCTTGGAGCGGCGGCCTTCGGCTTCTTGGTCCAAGGGAAGGGCCTCTGGGACCTGGCCGCCTCCTTCGAGGTCAGCGTAGAAAAAGTCAAGGAGATTTTGGACGAGGGCTTGAGGGCCCTGGCTTCCGAATGCGTCTCAGATTAATAAGCGAGGCCTTCTGCCGTAACTGGGCTCGGCGTTGCAAGAACCCTCAAACGTGCTAGACATAATAACGCAGCTGATGTTTATGGCCTTCCTACTCATGGCCTTCACCGGCGCCGACGCCCGCCTCAGAATGTACTTATGGGCTAAGAACATCAAACTCAGAATGGAAGAAATAAGGGGGTATGCGGAGGAGAGCGAGAAGGAGAGCCTAGAGGTCTTGAAGAAGTTAAACGTTAGGAACGCTGACGAAATAGTAAAGAGAATAAAGGAGTTCTTCCACATAAATCCGGTAGACGTAGAGCCAACTGACATAACTAAGAGGATGGCCCATATAATTAGGACTGGTCAAGAGAGGTGGGAGAAGTTGCTCTCTTCCGGCCTGCCGGAGGACGTGCCCAGGGCCCACAAGCATAACGTTCTGGTAATGCTTGAGATAACCAACAGCTTGAACATGATATATAAAATAGTGAGACACTACTTATTGACTTCTCTTAAGACGAACAACTTCTTCTTGATGATGCAGTTATGGATGCTCATGCCCATGATAAGCAAGACTAGCAAGACTTTGAGGGAGGCCTTGGATACCTTCAAGAACTGTAGGCCAGTTGGCGACGGGGCTGGCCCGCTGGTGGCCTTCAGGCTCCTCTTCAATAAGAAGAGGCTCTGGAGGCCAGCCAAGGACACGGTCGCTGGGGAGGTGGACATCGAGGGCAGGAGGGTTATAGTAGTAAAAGCAGAGGGGCCGGGGGCCACCGTGGGCTCCCCCGGCGAGGCCGTCCAGAGGGTCGTGGAGGAGCTCCGGGGGAAGGTGGACCTCATCTTAACTGTGGACGCGGCCTTGAAGCTGGAAGGGGAGGAGACTGGGCAGATAGCTGAGGGCTCCGGCGCAGCTATAGGCGACCCGGGCCCGGAGAAGATAGCGATAGAAAGGGTAGCAACCAAGTACGGCATCCCCCTAGAGGCCATAGTAATTAAAATGAGCGCCGAGGAGGCAATAACTGACATGCCGGAGAAGGTGGCTAAGGCGGTGGACGCGGTAGTCCAGAAGGTAGTCGAAAGGGTGAAGGAACTGCCCGAGGGAGCTACGGCGGTTGTCGCGGGAATAGGGAACACTTGCGGGGTGGCGCAATGAGCTTTGAGGCGTTCTCGAGGCTCGCCGAGGAGTACGACGCCTGGTACGAGGAGAACGAAGGGCTGTATAAGGAGGAGCTGAAGTGCGTGAGGAAGGTAATAGAAGGCAAATGCTTAGAGGTCGGCGCCGGCACCGGAGCCTTCTCTGCCCCCTTGGGTTGCGTGGCCTTGGACCCCGCGCTGGGAGCCTTGAAGCTGGCGAAGCGGAAGGGCGTGGAGAGCGTCTTGGGCGTCGCCGAGGCCCTCCCGTTCCGGAGCTCTTCCTTCAATATAGTGGCGTTCGTCACTTCTTTGTGTTTCGTCCAAGACAGAGAGAGGTCCTTGAAGGAGGCCGCCAGGGTGGGGAAGAGGGTGGCCGTGTGCGCACTGCTGAAGGAGAGCGAGCTGGTCAAGGCGTATGAGGAGAAGGGGAGGAGGGGGCACCCGATATTCAAGCACGCCCGCTTCCTCTCTAAGGAAGAGTTGGACTCCCTCGGGAAAGAGGTCTGCTCCGTGGGCGACTTCTTCGCTTGTTACTCCCTCGCCGCGTGACCCTTCAAGGCGACGAGCTCCTTGCCGTTCTGTCTTATAATTTCGAGCGAGCCCTTGTCCACCATTCGTCTTATGACCTCGTACACGTACTGTTTAGAAAACTCAAACCCCATGTCTCTCAGCTTCCTAAGCACCTCTGCCTTCCTCATTGGTCCTTCCTTGACTATGGCGTAGATTGCCCTCTCCAAGTCTCCGTAACCGCACAAGGGCTTGAGCTCCCCTAGGAGGTAAGCTAGGTTGAACAGCGCCCCCTTGGTGGGGTCGCCCTCGGAACCCAAGTAGACGAACGCCTTGCCCCAGTCATCCGGGTCCAGGGTGGTTATCGCCAGCAACGCGGCCACGATCAGTTGCCTCATCCCAGCGTTCAAACAGAGGGTTACGTCGTCGACCTTCAAGGACCTGATCAGCCTAGCGGAGACTAAGGCCACGTTCCGAGGCAAGTCCCCGGGGTCGGCCGAGAGCTCCAGTACCTCGAACTCCTTCCCGTAGCTAACTATTATTTCCTTCAAGTTGGAGACTGCCTTTTCAGCCTTCGGGTCGCTGGGCTTAGGTATGTATGCGACAAACTTGGTGACGTTTCCGAACCTGTTCACCGCTTCTAATAAGCACCTCAAGGGGAGCTTCTCGTCGAAGCCCACGGGCGAGTGGACCTCCAAGGCCGTGCACCTCTGATATATACGGTATTAGCATGCATGAACCCTAAAAAAGGAAAGCTTGTAGGCCGAAGAGGGGCGCGCCTTGAGCGAAGACAAGGCTAACAAGGTAGTATTGTGGTTCGAAGAAATTACTAAGGATGACATTCCCCTAGCGGGAGGCAAGGGCGCCAACCTCGGCGAGCTCGTACACGCCGGCATACCGGTCCCCCCGGGCTTCGTGGTGTCGGCGAACGCTTATAGGAGGTTTATAAAGGAGACCGGTCTCCTCGAAAAGATAAACTCCATGCTGACCGACGTGGACGTGAGCGACATCAAGGAGCTCGAGAAGGTTTCCGAAGAAATTAAGAAATTAATAATGGAAACTCCGATGCCCAAGGATATGGAACAAGAGATAAGGGAGGCTTACAGAGAGCTAGCGAAGAGGGTAGGCGTAGAGCCGGAGAAGCTCAGGGTGGCGGTGAGGTCCTCTGCCACTGCAGAGGACTTGCCGGACGCCTCCTTCGCGGGCCAACAAGACACCTACTTGAACGTAATAGGCGAGGACTCGGTGGTAGAGCACGTCAAGAAGTGTTGGGCCTCCCTCTTTAATGCCAGAGCTATAGCCTACCGGGTTAGCAAGGGCATACCCCACGAGAACGTGGCTATGGCCACTGTCGTACAGAAGATGGTGAACGCGGAGAAGGCAGGCGTCATGTTCACCTTGGACGTCAGGAACGGTGACCGTGACAAGATCACGATCGAGAGTTCGTGGGGCCTGGGCGAGGCCGTCGTGGGAGGCAAGGTCACGCCGGACACTTTCATAGTGGACAAAAAGGTGGTCAAGGAGTTAATGGACAAGGACCCAACGGAGGTCAGCGAGGACGACTTGAGGAGAATGATACTAGAAAAGCACATAGCTAAGAAGGAGATAGCTGTAGTGTTCGACCCTGAAAAGGGAGGCACCAAGGAGGTCCCCCTACCTCCCGAGAAGGCCGAGGCCCCGTCCCTCAACGACAGGGAGATTTTCGCATTGGCGAAAATGGGAGTGAAGGTGGAGGAACACTACGGGAGGCCTATGGACGTGGAGTGGGCTATAGACAAGGAAATGGAGTTCCCTAAGAACGTGTTCATGTTGCAGGCCAGGCCGGAGACGGTCTGGTCCGCAAGGGAAGAAGTAAAGGTCAGGCCCGAAGAAGAGGAAGAGGAGGTAGAACAAGTGGAGGCCGAAGTCCTAGTTCGCGGCCTCCCGGCCTCCCCCGGGATAGGGATAGGGGCTGCTAAGGTACTCTTCGACCCTAAGAAGGACGCGGACAAGTTCAACGAAGGAGACGTGTTGGTAACCAAGATGACTGATCCCGACTGGGTACCCTTGATGAGGAAGGCATCCGCAATAGTAACGGACGAGGGGGGCATGACCTCTCACGCGGCCATAGTTTCTAGAGAGCTGGGCATACCGGCAGTGGTGGGCACTAAGGAGGCTACCAAGAAGATCCAGAGCGGTACCGTAGTGACGGTAGACGGCTACAGGGGCGTGGTCTACAAGGGCAAGGTGAAGCTGGGCGCCGAGAAGAAGGAGGAGAAGGCAGAGGCTGTGGGCTTCGGCGTCCCCAAGGAGGAGCTCCGCTTCCTCTACCCGCCGACCGGCACCAAGATTTACATGAACTTGGGCGAGCCCAACGCCATCGACCGTTACAAGGACCTACCCTTCGACGGAATAGGACTAATGAGGATCGAGTTCATAATAACGGACTGGATAGGCTACCACCCACTCTACTTAATAAAGGAGGGTAAGGAGACCTTCTTCATAAACAAGCTAGCCGACGGAATAGCGAAGGTGGCCTCGGCCATATACCCGAGGCCGGTGGTGGTTAGGTTCAGCGACTTCAAGAGCAACGAGTACAGGGGACTGAAGGGAGGCGAGGAGTTCGAGCCGGAAGAGAGGAACCCGATGCTGGGCTGGAGGGGAGTCTCTAGGTACATCCACCCTAAGTATGAGCCGGCCTTCCGCTTGGAAGTTAGGGCAATAAAGAAGGTGAGAGAAGAGTATGGCCTGAAGAACGTATGGGTGATGTTGCCGTTCGTGAGGACCACTTGGGAAGTAGAGAGGGTGCTGAAGATAATGGAGAACGAGGGATTGAAGAGGAGCAGAGACTTCAAGGTTTGGATAATGGCTGAGGTCCCGAGCGTAGTGTTACTCGCCGACCAGTTCTCCCAGCTGGTGGACGGCTTCAGCATAGGCAGCAATGACCTCACCCAACTGGTGTTGGGGGCCGACAGGGACAGCGACTTGCTGGCGAAGATGGGCTACTTCGACGAGAGAGATCCAGCGGTGTTGAAGGCTATAGAAATGCTCATCAAGACGGCCCACAAGTACGGGAGGACCGTCAGCATATGCGGCCAAGGCCCCAGCGTCTATCCGGAGCTAGTAGAGTTCTTGGTGAAGGCAGGAATAGACAGCATAAGTGTGAACCCCGACGCTGTAATAAGAACCCGATACATGGTGGCCGGGATAGAGAGGAAGGTTATGCTAAACAGGCTCGCGGAGCTCGAGGAGAGGCTCCGCAAGTGAGTTCTCTTTCGCAAATTTTTTTGGATACAAAAAGACCATTCTCCAAGGGTGAAAGGGACGAAGAAGGGGTTCGCGCTCATCTCGCTAATGATGATCGCGTCCATCCTAGCCTCACTAATATCGTTGACTCCGCTGGCCGAGGCTGGCCGGGGCCCCTCCAACACGCTCAAAGTGGTCGAGGTCCTCTGGGCCTTCGACGACCGCGGCAAGCCTGTGGCGATACTGAACTTAGAGGTCGAGGGGAGGGTGCTGCTCAAGGGTGTTAAAAGCCCTTGCACGGGGGTTTTGAAGCTCGAGCCCGGAAATGCGGTAGGCGAGAAGGGGAAGAAGATGAACGCGCTCGACCCGCTGGACCCGATGTATCCCGGGGTGCTTCACATCAAGAAGGATGCGGTGGTCTCCATAGGCTGGATAATTAGAGAGAAGGTGGGTGTGGGGAGGTGCGAGCTCCACGAAGTCTTCGTCAAAGACGGGAAGATTACCTTCTCTCCGAAGGGAGTGACGCTCTATACCGGTAAGTACTTCGTCGCTTTGAGGCTGAAGGATATCAAGTTCGAGGTGTTCTCTAAGTGCGAGGGCAAGCTTCTCTTAGAAGGGTCAGAAAAGCCCTTTTCGGTCACGTTGGGGTGAGGCGTTAGGGAGCCGCTTGATAACGGACTACCACGAGTTCGAAGAGGAAGTCAAGGAAGGGGTAAGCGTCGTGGTCTTCACGGCCGAGTGGGTGCCAGTCAGTAAAAGGCTGGTGGAAAAGCTTGTCGAGTACTTAGAGAACTTCAAGGTTAAAGTAATAGAGGTCGACGTAGCTATGGCCCCAAAAGTAATGAGCGAAGAGAGGGTTTTCGTCCTGCCCACAGTTAAGGTATACTTGAACGGCAAGGTAGTAATAACTCAAGAGGACACCACCGGGAACGTGGCTGTAGACGCCGAGCACTTGAGGAGGGCCTTGAAGGAAGTTATGAAGAAGAAGGGGGTGCCGTTACGGTAGCCTCTCTCTGGTACGCCTTATAGCCTTAACGCTTGTACCGACCAAGTTCGGCCCCCACGGCTCTGGGCGCCCTGGGGAGTTTTAGGTCCTCCCGGAAGAGCGGCCCGAGGGATAATCGGAGTGGACGTCAGGGAGCTGGCCCTCAAGCACGCGCTGAGGAACGCCTACCTCCACGGCGGGAGGGCGCAGCTCAAGCCCGTGGTGACAGCGGTCCTAGCGGAGAGCCCCGAGCTGAGACCAAAGGTTAGGGAAATAATGCCAATAATCAAGGAGGTAGTAGAAGAAGTAAACAAAATGACCTTGGAAGAGCAAGAGAGGCTATTGAAGGAGAGGTTTCCGGAAGCGTTGGAGGAGAGGAAAAAGGAGGTGAGGAGAGGCTTACCCCCTCTCCCCAACGCTGAAAGGGGGAAAGTCAAGACCCGCTTCGCCCCCAACCCTGACTTCTACATGACCTTGGGCAACGCCAGGCCGGCTGTAATAAGTCACGAGTACGCGAGGACCTACGAGGGGAGGTTCGTCCTCCGCTTCGAGGACACGGACCCCAGGACGAAGAGGCCCTTGCCAGAGGCTTACGAAGCGATAAAAGAGGACTTGATGTGGTTGGGGATAAAGTGGGACGAGGAGTACTACCAGTCCCAGAGGATGGAGGTGTACTACGGACTCTTAAGGGAGCTCGTCAGGAGGGGAGGGGCTTACGTGTGCACTTGCCCTCCGGAAGAGTGGAGGAAGCTGAGGGACGAGGGCAGGCCTTGCCCCCACCGCGAGTTGCCTCCGGAGGAGCAAGAGGAGTTGCTCGACCAAGTCTTGGAGGGGAGGTTTGGCGAGGGCGAGGCGGCGGTCAGGATAAAGACGGACTTAAGTCACCCGGACCCCTCGGTCAGGGACTGGGTTGCTTTCAGAATAATAGATACTTCCAAGCACCCCCACCCCCTCGTGGGGGACAAGTACCTCCTCTGGCCCACTTACAACTTCGCCGCCGGGGTGGACGACTACTTAATGGGGATAACCCACGTGCTCCGGGCGAGGGAGCACAGGCAAAATACCGTGAAACAGGAGTTCTTATACAAACACTTGGGATGGACGATGCCTACAGTAATACACTTCGGGAGGCTCAAGCTGGAGGGCTTCGTGCTCTCTAAGAGCAAGATGAGGGAGGCCGGGATCAAGGGCGACGACCCCAGGGCCGCTACCATAAGGGGGTTGAGGAGGAGGGGCTTCGCCCCGGAGGCGATAAGGGAGGTCATGCTGAGCGTAGGAATAAAGAGCAGCGACGCGAGCATAAGCTTCGCTAACCTGGCGGCCGAGAACAAGAAGGTAATAGACAAGAAGGCCTACAGAATAATGGTAGTCGAGGATCCCGCGCCGGTCAAGCTGATCCTCCCCGAGACTTTGGAGGCCGAACTCCCGTGGCACCCGACGGAGGCCTTGGGCTCGAGGAAGTACTCCGTGGAGCCGGGTGATCTGGTGTACCTGGAGAGGACCGACTTGAGGAGGGCAAGGAAGAAGGGAGGACTGAGGCTCATGGAACTCGCCAACTTCAAGTACAAAGGTTTCGACGACGAGGATGGAGTTTACGTCTTGGAGTTCGAGAGTAAGGAGCTGGACAAGGGGAAGGGGTACGATATAGTTCAGTGGGTCAAGGAGCCCAAGGGGGCGGTGGTCTGGAGGCCGGGCGAGGGCAAGTCCCTCGCCCTGGTCGAGCCGGAGGCCTTGAGGGTGAGCGGGTGGGTGCAATTGATAAGGAAGGGCTACGCGAAGGTGGACGGGGTGGAGGACAACACCTTGAACTTGATATACCTTCACGAGTAGAAGGTGTTAAGTTTTGAGAACGCTGGTTGTGGGGGGATTCGGGGGGCACGCGGGCCAAGCCTTCGCGGTGGCGTACTGGCTCAAGGAGCTGGGCTCACCGCCGGACGTCCTCACGGTCAAGGGGACCGAGGAGAGGTTCCGGGAGGTGGCAGAGGAGGTATTTGTGACGGAGCAGCCCGTGCCGGTGGGGAGGGCCCGCCCCTCGGCCAAGGAACTCTTCAAGGCATTGTTCGACTCAGTCAAGATGAAGAAGTACGACGTAGTTATCTTGAACGGCAGCAACTTCGCGCTTATCCCCGGTTTCGTGCAAAAGCTCAAGGGAGCTAAGGTAATCAACGTAGAGGTCATAGATGCGGTAGTCAAGCCCACTAGGGCCGCGAAGCTCGCCTCCGCCTTCTCGGACTTAAACGCCTTGCACTGGGAGGAGCAGAGGGCTGCCTACCCGAAGAGGTCGAAGGTCTTCGGCCCGCTCCACGAACCGAGGCTGTGCGAACCCTACGACGGGGGCTACGTCTTGGTCGCCGCCGGCAGTCTGGGTTACGAAGAACTCTTCGACGCCGCGGCCGAAGCCTTCGGAGAAGGAGCAGTCCTCCAGACGGGCCGGGTCCCGCCCGAGAAGTACGAGGGGAAAGTCAAGAAGGCATTCTCGTTTTCCTTTGAGTTCCACAAGTGGCTCGCCGGCGCGACAGCGGTCATAACTACATTCCCGGGCTCCACGGCGGCCGTGGCCGCCCTTGCGTACAAGAAGCCTACGGTCTTGGTGTTAAACCCCCACCTGAAGAGGGCGGCCTCGTTGGAAAACGCCGTGCCCTACGCGAGGAAGATAGGGGCCGTCTTGAGCGACCTAAGGGGGTTGAGGGACGCCGTGGAGAGGGCCAAGGGCTTGCCCAGGCCCTCCTACCCGGAGGGCGCCAAGGAGCTGGTCCGCTACTTGCTCAGCTCCTTCTTGTAGCTCTCGAAGGTTCTCGAGACCTTCCCCTTCCACTCCTCGAAGCCCTCCGGGGTTTCTGGGTAGTTCTTGTACAGCTCCCTGATTTCTCTCATATAGTCGGCGACCACCTTGAGCTTCGGGAGCAAGGACGGCTTGCCCAGGGCCCTTATTACTCTCCCCAGCTTGTCCAACGCGGATATCCTCAACTCTCCCTCCAACGACGCTTTGAGCAAGTCTTCCTCCTTTATTATCTTGTTCTTCATCCCGTAGTTTATCTCGTCGTCAGTTAACGATTGGAGGAAGACGCGGAAGACGTCCAGGGCGGCTTGCTTAGCGCCGTAGGCGTCCATGAAGTCCTTATTGTACTTCCACAAGTTCTCCACTGTGGGCTCCTCCTCCAGAGCTTTAACCGCTGTCTTGGCCAGCAAGTAGGCCCCCAACATCCCGGAGCCTATTCCGCCGCCGTGGACCGGGTTCACTTGGTAAGCCGCGTCGCCAGCCGTCGCGAAGCCGTCGGCGACCATGCTGTCCAGGGGCCTTCGGGTGGGCACAACCCCTCCCCCGGCGTGGATCACCTCCCCTTGGAACCGGGGGGCCAAGTATTCGTGGAAGTACCACATAGGGTCCTTGTGGCCCACCCCTCCTTGGACGCCCAAGCCCAAGTTAACCCTAGTTCCCCCGCGATAGGGGAAGAGCCACCAGTATCCCCCAGGGGCCTTCTGCTGGCTTACGTAGATCCTTATGTACTTGTCGTCCTCGAGGGGGACGTTTATCTTCCTTATCTCTCTGTACGCCACGGCAGTGTCCTTGGGATCCAGCGGCTCTGAGACTGGCCAGCTCTTCGGCAAGGCCCTCCTCACGACGTACGCCACCCCGCTGGCGTCCACCACCAACCTCGCCTTCACGGTTTCCACTTTACCGTCCTTACGAACTGTGAGGCCGACGACCCTGTCGTCCTTAACCACTGGCCCGAGGGCGCGGGTCTTGAAAGAGAATTCGGCGCCAGCGTCCTTAGCCATGTTGTATAGCCACTCTCCGAACTTCTTCCTGTTCAACATATAGCCCTCCCCGGGCACCGTCCAGACAGTCTCCTCGTCGGGCGAGTATATCTTGGCGCCCACCACGTCTCCGTCGGTCGCCTCCTCCGGAGGGCTGCCTATGGGTATCTTCTCGAAGTACTCCTTGCTTATGGCATCTCCGCAAACCTTAGAGCCGACCTCTTCCTCGCCCTTGAGCTCCACTACCAGCACTTTGTAGCCGGCCTCGGCGAGGAACTTCGCGGCCACCAGCCCGGTGGTCCCCGCGCCCACCACGACCGCGTCGTACTCCAAGCTCTCGAACCCGGATGCGCGGCGCCGGCGGAAGGTTAGAAGCGTGTTGTCCCCGTTTCATTAATCCTCTTGCGGGCGTAGGCACAAGGAGCTAGTGATGAAGCTGAGGAGCATAATATGGATATTAACCGGAAAATGTAACTTGGACTGCAAGCACTGCTACGCCAAGAGGTTCCTTGACCC
This sequence comes from Ignicoccus sp., assembly GCF_056435145.1. Classification (NCBI taxonomy): domain Archaea; kingdom Thermoproteati; phylum Thermoproteota; class Thermoprotei; order Desulfurococcales; family Desulfurococcaceae; genus Ignicoccus; species Ignicoccus sp. The sequence continues at coordinate 16,172 of NZ_JBWNMZ010000020.1, read as the reverse complement.
CTCCAAGTGGGGACCGGAGGTGAGTAGGGAGGAAGTAGAGAGGGTAATGAAGGAAGCGCTGGACTTGGGACTGGAGTGGACGAACTTCAGCGGCGGAGAGCTGCTCCTGTTCAAGCCTTGGGTCCTAGAGGTCTTGGCGGACTTGTCTCAGAGAGGGACGGATGTGAGCCTAGTGACGAACGGAATGTTCATTACTAAGGATAAGGCCGAGTACATGGCGAGAAACAGAATATTCGCCTACGTCTCTTTGGATGGTGACAAGGAGTCACACGAGTTCTTGAGGGGCAAGGGAACTTGGGCGGCGACCTTGAAGGGAATAAACAACTTGAGGGAAGCTGGGGCAGAGTTCGCGCTCGTCATGGCGGTGGGTAAACACAACTACACCAAGGTAGGTGAGTTCGTGAGGACTGCCAAGTCTTTGGGAGTGTCGCACGTCGCTATAATACCCATAATGCCTTTTGGTAACGCAATCAAGAACGGGGTATATGTGGGACGCGACGAGTTCCTCGTAGCACTCAAGGTTTTTGAGGAAGCCTTGGAAGAGAACGAGATGAGGGGAAGCGTCTGGTGTGCCCCTTGGGCTAGATACGTGATTAAGAGCAAGAGGGCGAGCGCGGGCAACTGCAGGAAGGCGGCCGGCATGGACATAGGGCCCGACGGCTGGACCTTGTTGTGCGACGTGTTGGACTTTAAGATAAACGACGTGAAGGGGAGGCCGCTGGAGGAGGCGTGGAACGAGTACTTGAGCCACCCGCTGGTGAGGAGGGTCTCCTCGCCCCCTCCGGGAGGGTGCGAGTGTCCATACTACAAGAGCTGCATGGGAGGGTGTTTCGCGAGAGCGCTGGCGTCCGGGGCGGGGTTCGAGGGGGACCCGCTGTGCCCGCTCAGACGAGCTCCAGCTTCTTGAGCCTTCCGAAGTTGTACATCAGCGTGTATCCGCAGTTCTTACACCTCAGCTTCACCACTTGGTTCTTAGTGACCTTGGCGAACCTCTTCTGTTCCGGCTTCCTCTGGGACCCGTAACCCTCTTGCTTCCTCCTGTACCTCCTCTCGCCTTGGGCTAGCGCCCTCCTCTTCCCGTGCTTGTACAAGCTCACAGCGTGGGGCGTGTGGGTCTTGCAGCGCGGGCAATACCTAACTATCTCCTTGGGGACCTTCACTCTTCCTCCCCAGCCTCCGTCGCAGGGAGCGAAAAATAAGGGCTCCGCCCTCCACTCAATACCTCCCATGGCCTCCGCCCGGAGGGGTCGACGGGTTGAACCTCCCCGAAGGCGCTAGCGTGAAGTTGCTGAGGGAGGAAGTGGTTAGGTGTCCCGTGTGCGGTAAGGAGAGCATGAAGGTCAGTATATACTCTTACGACATGCCTATGATAGGTCCGGTAATAATGGTTGTTGGGAAGTGTTCGGAGTGCGGTTACAAGTTCGTAGACATCAAGACTTGGGAGTCCAAGGGGGACCAGAAGATAGAGTTCAAGGTCGAGGACGAGAAGGACTTAAACACTCTAGTCCTTCGTTCGTCTACTGCTACCTTGGAGATACCCGAGCTGCAAGCGGAGCTCGCCCCCGGACCGGCCTCTCAAGGGTTCTTGACCACCGTTGAGGGCGTCTTACAGAGGTTCAAGGACATAATAGAGTATTTGTGTAAGGACGCACAGAATGAGAAGGAGAAGGCGGAGTGTGAGAAGAGATTGAACATGATTAATGAGATGTTAGAAGGAAAGAGGAAATTTACAGTAATAATAAGGGACCCTGAAGGACACAGTAAGATAGCTAACGAAAAGGCCAAAGAGGAGGTCAGAAGTACGGAGGAGGGGATGAGGAAATAGCCCCCTCAGCGAGCGGTGAGCTGTACGGTGGCAGTCCGACTCAGAGCTTCTTCTCTAAGGCCTTGAGGGCGTCCTCCAGCGCTTCTTTCCGTTCGTCCCCTTCACTCATCAACGCCCTCAATGTAAATACCGCGGTCTTGTAGAGCGTTCTCACGTCGTTCTGCAGCGAGTCCACGTTCTGCTCGCACCTCTTTACCCTCTCTTTCAAATCTTCCAGCGTTTCCAACACGTACACCAATATCTCGTTTATGTCGTGATGGTGGTGGTGATGGTGTTCGTGCGCGTGTTCCATCTCTATCTCTTCTTGGATTTTCATCATGCTCTTCTCGTCCTTAGGTAGGGTCATCCTCCTTCCCAACCTCACGACCCGTTGGCGAGGCTAGGAAACGGGGTTTATTAGAGAAGGGCCGTCTCTAGCGAGTTACAGCAGCTACACCTCTCTGGCTCATCGGGCAGCTTGGGAATTAAGGAATACAACAACTTCTTCGCGTTCTCAGTGTTCCTCTGCATGGTTTCTATGACCTCTTGTGCAGTTACAGGCCTTTCCGCCCACACGTCGTAGTCGGTCACCATCGCTACTGTGGCGTAACACATCTGGGCCTCGCACGCCAAGTTAACCTCCGGGACCAAAGTCATGCCTATTATGTCAGCCTTGAAGACGTCCTTCCAAATCCTGCTCTCGGCCTTAGTCGAGAACCTCGGCCCCTCTATACACACATAAGTCCCCTTTTCGTGAACCCTTATGTTCAGTTCCTTCGCCGTCTCGTAGGCTAGCCTCCTCAATTCCTCGCAGAAGGGCTCGGCCACGCTCACGTGTGCCACTACGGGGCCGTCGAAGAAAGTGTAGTCCCTCTTCTTAGTCATATCTATGAACTGGTCCGGGATCACGAAGTCACCGGGCTTGTAGTCCTCTCTCAAGCTCCCCACGGCCGAGACTGAGATCACCCACTTGGCCCCCAAGCTCTTGAGCGCCCATATGTTGGCGCGGTAGTTGACCTTGTGGGGAGGTATCTTGTGCCCCCTGCCGTGGCGGGGCAGGAAGGCCACTCTCTTACCTTTGAGAGTCCCTATTATTATGTTGTCGCTTGGGAGGCCGTAGGGCGTGTATACCTTCACCTCCTTCGCGTCTTCTAGGATCTCGGGGTCGTAGAGGCCGGAGCCCCCTATTACGGCTACCTCCGCCCTCTCCCCGGGCTCAGGGGGGAAGACCGGCAAGGCCCAACTCCTACGCTGGCTGGGCCCAAAGCCTTTTTGTGCGTCCGGCCGGAGGCCCTTGAAGATAACCATGCGCGGGGGTGATGGCGATGGTGTTCGTAGAACCGCCGGAGGACTGGGAGGAGGAGACCAGGCTGGTTCACGGAGGGGAGTATAGGGACTCGGAAACCGGGTCCATAGTTACCCCCATTTTCGTCTCAGCGATATACAAGTACCCGGAGGGGAACCCCTACGGCTACAAGTACGCAAGGAACTCAAGTCCCACCATAGAGGCCTTGGAAAGGAAGGCGGCGGCCGTCGAGAGGGCCGCGGAGGCGGTGGCGTTCTCGAGCGGTATGGCGGCCGTGAGCTCCTCATCAATGACCCTCCTCAAGCCCGGGTCCAAGCTGGTTACCACCAAAGATATCTACGGGACTAGCTACGAGTTCTTCACGACGTTCCTCAAGTCCTACGGTATAGAGGTAGACGAGAAAGGCGTCGGGGAGGGGGTATTGGAGAGGATAGACAAAAAGACAGACGTAGTCTTCGTAGAAACAATAAGCAACCCGTTGCTCATCGTCCCGCCGGTGGACGAGATAGCGAAGGCTTGTGAGGAGGTGGGCGCCAAGCTGATCGTTGACAATACCTTCGCTACGCCAATAAATTTCTTGCCGTTGAAGGTAGGCGCCTACGGGGTCGTGCACAGCGCTAGCAAGTACTTGGCGGGTCACAACGACGTCTTGGGGGGTATTTTGGTAACTAATGACAAGAAGTTCGCACTCAACCTTAAAAACGTGAGGAGGATGTTGGGCGGGATCCCGGACCCCCAACAAGCTTACCTCATAATAAGAGGCCTCAAGACCCTACACGTGAGGGTGGCCTACCAGAACGAGGCAGCTCTGGAGATAGCCAAGTTCTTGAGGGACCACCCCAAGGTCGAGAAGGTCTACTACCCTTGCTTGGAAGACCACCCGAGCTACCCGGTGGCCAAGAGGCTACTCAAAGGCTGCGGAGGGGTGGTGAGCTTCGAAGTGAAGGGCAACGGCTTCGACGCTATAAAAGTTATGAAGAAGGTGAAAGTAATTCAGAGGACCGCCTCCCTCGGAGGGGTGGAGAGCATAATAACTCACCCGGCTACCATGACTCACCATACCGTCCCCCCCGAGGTGAGGAAGGAGCTCGGGATAAAGGATAACCTGTTAAGGTTGAGCGTAGGCCTAGAAAGCGTGGAGGATCTGCAAGCCGACTTGGACCGAGCCTTGAGCTCTATTTGAGGCACCTCACCTTTACCTTAGCAGCCTTGTAGACGGGCGTCCCGCTGGGCTCCCTGGGTTCCCACGGTATCACCGCGTTCACCTTCAGACCCAAGTGGTTGAAGAAGGCGAGGACAACTCCTTTGGGCACCCTGTCGCTCACCCTTACCTCCCCCTCCACGCAGCGGCCGGTCTCTTCGGAACAGACCTCCACCGCCTTGCACCCCGGGTCCTCCCCGAAGTAAAAAGCCTCCTCCATTGAATGCTTTTTCATCCTCTCGGTTCCTCCCTTAGTGGTCCAAAGGGCCGGATCTCTGGCCGTGTAGAACCAGTAACCGTCCTTCAAGTGGTAGTCCAACAGCTTCGCCTCTGGGGGCTGTACGTCCCTCCACCCCTCGGGCTTTTCCACGTACTGGTCCTCTCCGGCGTAGAGTCGGTTCACGTCTATTACTTTGTAGTGTTCCACCAAGTTGAAGGCTTCCTCGGTTATTTCCTTTATGTCCTTAGGCAAGTACAGACCCAAGTACTCCGCGACCAGTCTGAAGAACTCGTACGCCTTGTTCGCTCCCGTCCTCACCGCAGTTACCAAGCCGTCGCCGGAGGTGACCGTCCCAGTCGTGAAGATCACCGGACTGGAGGGCACTATTAAGTCAGCGAACACGCTCGTCTCGGTGAGCTTGGAAGTTACGTGGATTACTTTCGCCTTTTCCAAGGCCTCCCCCACGGCGAACGAGTTGGGGAGGGAGGCAACCACGTTCTGGCAGTGGACCAAGTAGAGGTCCCTAGGCACCTTGAAGGCCTCCACCAAGTCCGCCCCCATCTCGGCGGGCACCGGGAAGCCCCAAGCCTCTTCCAAGGCCTCCCTCGGGGCAGGGGGGTAAGGGTTGAGCCCCATGTCGCCGGCTCCTTGGACGTTAACCTTCCCCCTCAAGGTGGCCACGGCGCCGCCCCTCTTCAAGGTAGCCAAGATCAGGCGCGTGACCGCCTGGTAACCGTAGCCGGACTGGGTGACGCCCATCCCGTGGACCAGCGAGGGCCTCTCAAAAGAGGTCCACAAGTCCCTCACCTCGCGGACGTCGACCCACTCTTCGACCCAACTAGGGATCTCCTTTCCGTATGATATTGAATAGATGACCTCTGAGAACGCCAAGAAGCCCGGGCCAGGGGGGACCAAGAGCCTCTCGTCCGCTTGGAGCATGGTGAAGCTCTTCCAAGCGTCTACCACAGCAACCCTCTTCGCCTCTTTCTTTATCTTGGCCCAGAAGACGGGGTAAGTCACGCTGACGTCGCTGCCCACGATCAGAACTTCCTCCAGCTCGTCGCTCATCTTGAAGGGGGTGAGGGGCTTGCCGAAGACTAGCTTGTAGGCCTCTACGCTGGAGGAGTGACACACCCTCCCGCAGTGGTCCACAGCGTTGGTCCCCAAGAAGCGGGCCAGTTTCTGGAGCGCCCAAGCGCTCTCGTTTGTGTCCTCCGCCGAGCCGGCGAAGAAGGGGTCCTTCGCCTTCCTTATCCACTCCGCCGCCCTCTCGGCGGCTTCTTCCAAGCTCACCTCCACGAAGACTTCCCCTTCGCGGAGGAGGGGCCTCTCCAAGACGTTCTTATAGTACTCAAACGCCTCCAAGCCTTTGCCGCACACCGGGCCGAGGGGCTTGCCGGCCTCGCTCAGCTTACAACCTACGCCGCAGAAGGGACAAGGCACCGGCATTACGGAAACCAACCCCTCACAAGTTCAATACGCTCTGGTAGTTGCCCAAGTCGAGCAAGCCGTGACCGCTGAAGTTGAAGAGTATTACGACCTCTTCGTTCTTCCTCTTAGCTTCCAGAGCTATGTCTATTACGGCCTTGATAGCGTGGTTAGTCTCCGGCGCCGGTACTATGCCCTCTGCCCTAGCGAAGAGCTTGCCGGCCTCGAAGCACTCCCTCTGTTCGTACTCCACGACCTCGATCCACCCCTCCTCGTAGAGCAAGGATAGGGCGGGCGCCACTCCGTGGTACCTCAGCCCCCCGGCGTAGATGGGGGGCGGGGTGAACTCGTGGCCCAAGGTGTGCATCTTGAGTTGCGGCAACAGTCCCGCGGCGTCTGCGAAGTCGTACTCGTACTTGCCCTTGCTGAACTTAGGCACCTCCGCGGGAGTCACCCCAACGTACCTCCTCCTCTTCTCCTTCGGGTCTTTGCTCCTCTGGAGCTCTTGTCCGAGGAATGGGAAGACCAAGCCTCCGAAGTTGGAGCCGCCGCCTATACAAGCAACTAACACGTCCGGGTCCTCGCCTATCTCTTCCATTTGCTTCATAGCTTCCAAGCCTATTATGGATTGATGCAGCAAAACGAAGTTCATTACTGACCCGACGCCGTACCTCCAGTTCTTCTTCAAGGCGTACTCTATGGCCTCGCTCATCGCTATTCCCAAACTTCCAGGGTGGTTCGGGCTCTCCCGCAACACTTTCTTGCCGAACTCCGTCTCCTCGCTCGGCGAGGGGGTCACGTCCGCGCCGTAGAGCTTCATTATTACTCTTCGGTAGGGCTTCTGGTGGTAGCTGCTCCTCACCATGAATACTTTAACTGGCATATCGTACATAGCGCCGGCTAAGGCCAAGGCGGTTCCCCACTGGCCGGCCCCGGTCTCGGTTGTGAGGCCCTCCACGCCCTCCTCTTTAGCGTAGTAAGCTTGCGGTATGGCGGTGTTTATCTTATGACTGCCCGTGGGGGTGGCGCCTTCGTACTTAAAGTAGATGCGGGCCGGGGTGTCTAATAGCTTCTCTAACCTTCTCGCCCTCATGAGTGGAGTCGGCCTGCCTATCTCCTTGTAAGCCTCCAGCACCTCGTCCGGGACGGGGACCCAGCGCTCCACGGTGTTCTCTTGCCAGATGAGCTTTTTGGGCAATATCTTCAACAGCAGCTCTATCCTCGAGAACTCTTCCTCCGCCCCCTCCGGGTCCCTGGGAGGGGCCAGAGGCTTGGGGAGATCGGGGAGTATGTTATACCACTTGTCCGGAAGCTCCACTCCTCTTTACCAAGGGTCTGGGGTCTGGGGAAAATAAAATCAACCGAGGGCGTCTCTTATCTTCTTAACGACCTCTTGTGCTTCCTCTTCGGTGTACTTCTTGGGCGTGTACTGGAACCTCACCTCGTCCGGGGAGTACCTCGGGACTACGTGGACGTGGAAGTGGAAGACCACTTGTCCAGCCACTTCTTCGGCGTTCGTCACGACGTTTACTCCCTTAGCGCCCAAACCTTTTACGACGGCGTTCGAAATTTTCTTTGCAACTTTGAACACTTTCGCTACTACCTCGTCTGGCGCGTCTAGGATGTTCTTGTAGTGTTGCTTGGGCACTACCAAGGTGTGTCCGGGCGTGGCCGGGTTTATGTCTAGGAAGGCAACTACGTCTTCGTCCTCGTAAACCTTCCACGAGGGGAGCTCTCCCCTAACTATCTTGCAAAATACGCAGTCCACCGTTAGCCCCTCCCTAATGAGGAGGTCGGAGGAGAGGTTATGAGCGTTGGACGCTGGTCAGCGCGACCTCTGCGGGTATCTTCTGGAGCTTGACCTCCAACACTTCGACTACTTTCTCCAACTTCTTTGCCAACCACTCCACGTCCTTCTCCCTTCCGCTTATCCTCAAGCTAACCTCTTTGGTCTTTCCGGAGTCTATGACGGCCATGTCGTGAAAAGCCACCGGCGCCTTCCTCACCACGTGTATTGCCCTCGCCAAGCCGTCCAGCCCGCCGTCGACCGCCGCGTATATGGAGAACCTTATGACGTAAGTCTCCACCTCGCTCACAGCTACCACCTCCTCACACCTTTATCCCAGCGGCTTGCTCGGGGGTTAAGATTAGGTTCTCGGGCGATATCACCTTGCCGGGCGCGACCATGGGTAACACCATTATGTCTGGGTCCACTATGTAATCTATCACGAGTGCCTCCCCTTGGGCAACCCTCCTCAGCGCCTTCCTCATTTCCTCGTAGGTCTCCGGCCTCACCCCCTCTATCCCGAAGCTCTCTGCGAGTTTGACGAAGTCAGGCAAATACGCTAAGTTCTCGCCCACCCTCCTGTGACTGAAGAAGAGGTCTTGCCATTGTCTTATCAGCTGGAGGGAGCCGTTGTCGAACACCAACACTCCCACGTTCAGGTTGTACTGCTTGATCGTCGCCAAGTTCTGAGAGGTCATTAAGAAGCTCCCGTCGCCGTCTATGTCGAGCACGGGCTTGTCCGGGGCCGCGGCCTTCGCCCCTATGGCCGCGGGGAAGCCGTAGCCCATGGTCCCCAGCCCGCCGCTCGTCAAGTACGTCCCGGGCACGTAGACCGGGTAGTGTAAGGCCGCCCACATCTGGTGGCCGCCGACTCCCGTGGTCACTATAGCGTCCTTCGGCAACTCTTCTCTGGCGATCTTCAAGACCTTCCACGGCTTCAGCCCCCTCCCCCTCTCTTTTAACAACACCTCCCAAGCCATCTTCCCGAACTCCTTTGCCTTCTTGATGAGTGGTACTTCATCGCTCCTCTTGAAGTTCAACACTTCGACTATGTAGCTCCTCAGCACCCTCAGCGCCTCCCTTGCGTCGGCTACTATGCCCACGTCAGGGTCTATGTTCTTCCCTATCTCGCTCTTGTCTATATCTATATGGATTATTTTCTTCCCTTTCCTGAACTCTTCGAAGTTACCCACCGTCCTGTCAGAGAACCTCGTCCCGACGGCCAGTACTACGTCCGCGTTGTAAAGGGCGTAGTTGGCCTCCGGCCTCCCGTGCATGCCGGCGTTGCCGATGACCAGAGGGTGGTCGGCTGGGACTGCGTTCTTACCCATAATGGTGGTCACTATAGGGGCCATGAGCACCTCTGCGAGTTTGAGGAGCTCGTCCGTGGCGAAGGACCACCAGACCCCTCCGCCAGCGAGTATGACCGGGTTCTCCGCCTCTACTAACAGCTTGGCAGCCTTCATTATGGGCTCCGGGCTGGGCTTGGGCGGGTTGGGGTTGTAGCCCGGGATCCACTCGCTCAGAAGCTCCTCGTCGCTGGGCCAGTAGAAATCTATGTCAACCCTCCAGAAGTCTCTGGGAACGTCCACTAGGACCGGGCCCGGCCTGTTGGTAACGGATATCATCTTAGCCGCCCTTATGGCCCAAGTTATTTGCTCGGGCTTCCGGACCAAGAAGCTGTGCTTGGTTATCGGCATGGTTACGCCAACTACGTCAGTCTCTTGGAACGCGTCCCTCCCCATAACCACCGTGGGGACTTGGCCCGTCACGGCAATCATGGGGGCGCTGTCCATGTAGGCGGTCGCCAAGCCAGTGACTAGGTTGGTCGCCCCGGGCCCTGAGGTGGCGAAGGCCACTCCGGGGACCTTCCTCTTCACCCTCCCGTACGCGTCGGCCGCGTGGGCGGCCCCTTGTTCGTGCCTCATTAGTATTACTTCCACGTCGTGGTCTGGTATCTTTTCGTAAAGGCCGAGGTTGGCGCTGCCCGGTATTCCAAAGGCCACCTTGAGGCCCTCCCTTTCTAAGGACTCCAGTAGGGCATCGGCTACGTACACCTTACACCACCCCTCCTTTCCTTGGTCTTGAAGCTGTTCTCAGCTCCTCTCCTTCCCGAGACGGGTCCGGGGAAAGCTACCTCAATTCCAAGGCATCAGCCCTCGGGCCAGCTCGTTTAGGGGTATTTATGTTATAGTGCAAGCGGAACCGATTATAGGCCAGCATGTAAGCGGCGAGGCGGGGTTTGATGTGGATGAAGAGCGCCTACTCCGACTCCTCCTCACGCCTATAGTGGAGAGGGCGAGGGAGGACAAGCTCCAGAGCTCCGACGAGGACCCCTCGGTTGTTCACGTCTCCAAGCTAAGCCGCGGCTGCTCGAACTTCGTGGAACAAGACTCCTACGAGGAGGACCCGGAGCTTCTGATAAGCTCCCTCTTGAAGGGTTCTAACAACAGCATCTCGTGGCTCCTGGGACAGTTGGTCCACACTTCCATCGAGTTGTCAGTAGATAAGAAGGTCATAGACGGGTGCGAGGTGATCAGCGAAAAGGAGGTGAAGAAAGAGGTGGAAGTAGAATGCGAGCCAGGGAAGGTCGTGCTGAAGGGACACGTCGACCTCTACGTCAAGTGTCCTCACGAGGAGTTCGCGGTCGAGCTGAAGTACCGCAGCGCCGGAGAGTTGGGGCTGAGGAGCTATTACCAAACAATGACCTATTCCGCGGCTCTGGGGGTGCCGGTGTACGTAGTCATAATAACTCCTAACAAAGTAACTATAGAAAAGGTGGAAGCGGACGAAGAGTTCTTGCGAAAGGTGGTTAACGACTTCAAGTGTAAGGGCTACTTAGAGGAGATAGTATTCAACCCGGACGCCAGGCCTTGCAACAACTGCGCCAACAAGACCAACTGCGAGCTGTGGAGGAGAGCCGTAGGGGTTTTGGTCTCTAAAGTGAAAAGGTGAGGACGCGTTGGACCCGACCTCCTTGGCGCTCCTCTTGTTGGGATTCCCGCTGGGGAGGACTAGAGCAAAGGCCTTAGCGCCTCCCTTGTCCAAGTTCTTGGTCTACGCGGTCGCCCCGGTGCTGGGCTTCTGGGCGGGGACGCACCTCAAGAGCGAGCCCTTGTTGCCCTTGGCCCTCCTCGCGGAGGTGGCGACCTTCTACTCGGCCCGCAGCGCCTTCGAGGGGTGCGAGAAGAAGGGGGGCGCTGGCATAGCCTCTGCCTTTGGAAACACGATCTTCTTGGGGGTCCCCGCCGTCCTGGCAGCCGGGGGCTCGGTGGGCACAGCGGTAGCTTACGCTATGCTGACCACATTCGTCCACTACACCCTCGCCGCCCTCTACAGCTGTAAGGGAAGGAAAAAACTCATCAAAATCCAACCCTTCACCGTAACGTTCTTGTTAGGAGTCCTCCTCAGCCCCCTCTACCGGCAACTGGAGGGACTCAGGTGGACCGAGGCCCTCGCCGCGGAGCTGTCCAAACTAGGCTTGCTCATACTAGGCTTGAGCTTTGAGTTCCGGTACCTAAAGTTTGACGAAGAAGTGATAAAGGTAGGGGTCTTTAAGCACTTACTGCTGCCAGCCTTAACCTTTCCTGTCGCTATGTTCGCCGAGCCAAAATCAATTATGCTGGAGGCGAGCATGCCTCCGGCCTTTATGAATATAGCTCTAGCCTATGCATACGGATACGACACAAAGCTGGTGACCAAGTCAGTGATAACGTTGACCGTCGTGTGGATCCCAGCGTTCTTACTGGCGGCGCCCTTCCTCAGAGCTCGCTGAGCTCCTCTTTCAACATCTCATATATCCTCTTGAGTATCATTTCTGCTGCCACCGCAAAAGCTAAATCCTTTAAAGACACCATACCCACTATTTCGTCGTCGGCAGCAACTGGCAAGTGGCGGACGTTGTGCATCCTCATCATTTCTATAGCTTTAAGCACACTGGTCTCTGGAGACACAGTCAACACGTCCGGAGTCATCACCTCAGAGACGGGCACGTTCAAGTCCTTTCCTTCGGCAACTGCCCTCACCACGTCCCTTTCAGTCACTATTCCCACTACCTCGCCCTTGTCGTCGACCACCACCAAGCTCCCCACGCCTTTGTCCATCATTTCCTTTGCAGCTTCCCTCAAAGTGTTGTTTACCCCTATCACTACTACGGGCTTAGACATGACGTCCGAGACCGTAATGGGGCGCATCCTCTTCCACCGATTTTCACGGTCTCGCAGGAGGTTATATGGGGAGAGCGCGATGCGCTTCGGCTTAAAAGAGCTGGCCGAAGCCTTTGAAGCCAGAGGGCTCCCCTCGGTGGAGGCCTTCTCGGCTGCCGAGGAGAGCGTGACCTACGGGACAAACTGCTTTGACTTGGTTTTTTCCGACGAACCCTACGTTGCCTTGAGGCTCTATTATGACAACTTGAATAAGAAACTAATCCCAGTAGTGGTTAGAATTATGGTAAAGAAGGCTAAACATGAACTGAAGAAGGACGCCTTGGAAGCGATGTTGCCGGCCCTTCTCTCGGCAGAGGAAGACCAGGAGGTCCTCTTGATAGCCGCCAAGCCGCCTAAGGCGAACAACTTAATTGAAATGTTCAAGCTTATGGAGAGTTTGGCAAGCTCTATAAGAAAGCTCGTGGGGGAGGGAGAAGCCTCGTTCTTGGGTTACGCGCCCTCGGACTGTACGAAGTTCTTGTGAGCTCGGCCGCGGGCTGTTACCATCACCCTTCAGGGGAGGTTCGTGCTCCTCATCGCTCCACTTTGGCTACCTTGCCCATCGCTTGACCAGGCAAGTTGGGCTTGAACACGGCCACGGCGACCCCTTTCTTGCCGTGGGGCCTCAACACTTTTCCGACGTAAACGTTGCCGTGTTCGTCTTCGTATATTATCTTGCTCCCTACCGCCGAAGCTGCCTCTCGGTAACTGGGGAAGCGGACCAGCACTTGGTGCGCGTTCTGGCCGTTGGAACCCCTCCTGTACGACACGATAACGACTTCCACTTCGACGACCCCCGGGGGCCCTCGGACGGGACTTTAGAAGGCTTTCCGCATTAAAGTTAGGCCGACCTAAGGCCTTGCGGGCGACCGCATGCCCTTCCCCGTCGACAGGTTGAGGTTCGGTCCCGCCGGGATACCCAACTCTGCAAAGAAAAGGAACGTAATAGATGGAATAAAGAGGGTCAAAGAGTTAGGGCTGGACGCTATGGAGCTTGAATTCGTCAGGGGGGTTAGGATGAGCGTAGAGAAGGCTGAGGAGGTGGGGAAGGTGGCCAAGGAGCTGGACGTAGTCTTAACGGCCCACGCCCCATACTACGTCAACTTGGCCTCTCCGGAGGAGGAGAAGAGGAAGAAAAGTATAGAGTACATCGTCCAGAGCGCTAAGGTACTCCACGCTGCCGGGGGGTGGAGCGTGGTCTTCCACCCCGGGTGGTACATGAAGAAGGCCCCCTCCGTCGTTTACAAGAGGGTAAGGGACTCGCTGGCTGAAGTGGTGGAGAGGGTCAAGGAGCTGGGGCTGGACGTCTGGATAAGGCCGGAAACTATGGAGTTGAAGAGCAAGTTCGGCTCACTCGAAGAAGTGATAAAGCTCTCTCAAGAGTTCGACATAGTCCTCCCGTGCGTGGACTTCGCCCACCTCCGGTACAGAGAGGGCTGGAACGCCAAGGAGGACTTTAGGACAGTCCTCGAGAAGTTGGAGAAGGAGCTGGGGAGGTTTGCCTTAGACAACATGCACATTCACGTTTCCGGGATAAAGCTCGACAAACACGGAACCCACCTAAACTTGGACGAATCCGACATGAAATGGAAGGAATTGTTAGAAGTTTTGAAAGAGTTCAACGTTAGGGGAGTTCTCATAAGCGAGTCACCGAACTTGGAAGAGGACGCGTTAATGATGAAAGAGTATTGGTACCAACTGTCGATATTTACTCCTACCGGCTGAAAGTCTTTAGGGACGAAGGATGCGCGATACCTTGAAGAAGATAATAGAAATTGTCGAAGCTCACGACGAGTGGAGGCATCAAACGATAAACCTCATAGCCAGCGAGAACGTGATGAGCCCGCTGGCAGAAAGTTTGTACATGAACGATATGATGCACCGCTACGCAGAGGGCAAGCCATTCAAGAGGTACTACCAAGGGACTAAGTACATAGACGAGATAGAAGTATTGGCGACAGAACTCATGAAGAAGCTCTTCGACGCGGAGTACGCGGAAGTCAGGCCTGTGAGCGGTACAACGGCCAACGGGACGGTGTTCTACGTCTTGGGGCAAGAGAAAAAGAAGGCTATAATACCCCCAGTTCAAGCCGGCTCCCACGTCAGCCACACCAAGTTCGGCATACTTGGGGCCTTGTGCGTAGAACAAGTAGAGATGCCCTACGACGAAGAAAACCTAAATATAGACGTGGATAAGGCGGTTAAGATGATAGAGGAGACGGAGCCTGCCTTCGTGGTCCTCGGAGGGAGCATGTACCCCTTCCCGCACCCGGTGAGGGAGATAGCCGGGGCCGCACACTCAGTCGGCGCGAAGGTCGTCTACGACGCGGCCCACGTGTTGGGGTTGATCGCCGGCAAGGCCCTCGAAAACCCCCTTTCCGAAGGCGCCGACGTAATGACCGCATCTACTCACAAGACCTTTCCCGGCCCTCAGGGAGGCGTAATCTTGACAAATGATAAGGACGTTTACAAGAAGGTGTCTAAAACAGTCTTCCCCGTCTTCGTGAGCAACCACCACGCCCACCGCCTCCCGTCTTTGGCGGTCACCGCGTTGGAAATGTTGGAGTTTGGCGAACAGTACGCCTCTCAAGTGGTCTCCAACGCGAAAGCCTTAGCCGAGGAGCTCCACTCCTTAGGGGTTAAGGTCTTGGGAGAACACTTGGGCTTCACGCGGACACATCAAGTAGTAATCGACGTGAGGGAGTTCGGAGGGGGTTCGGAGATCGCTAAGAAACTCGAAGAAGCTAACATAATAGTCAACAAGAACTTGTTACCGTGGGACCCCCCAGACGCCATAGCAAATCCCAGCGGGATAAGGATGGGCGTCCAAGAGATGACTAGGTTCGGAATGAGGGAGGGGGAGATGAAGGAAGTTGCGAGACTTATAAAGAGAGTTATGGACGGCGAGGACCCGAAGAAAGTTAAGGAAGACGTAATAGAGTTGAGGAAACAGTTCGTAGACGTGAAGTACGGCTATAAGATGAGCGACCTAAAGGAAGCCGAGGGGAGGTTCAAGAAATACTTGAAGTTGGTATTGGAGCTCTGATTCCTGCCTCTTTTTAAACTAATAAGGAAGCTCACGGAACCTCAAAGGGGCTCAGAGTTGTCAAAACAGCGCGTCCAGAGCGAGAAGGCTGAGGAGCGGTTCAAGGCGATAGGTCCGGCCGAGTTCTTCTTCAGAAACATAGAGCTCACGGGCTTCGATAACTACACTAGGGCAATCTTCCAAACAGTTAAGGAAATGTTGGACAACTCTTTGGATGCTACGGAAACCCACGGCATCTTGCCAAGGATAACTATAGTCATAGAAAGGCTCGACGAGACTAAAATTCTAGGCGACGAAGAGGAAAAGAAGGACATCAAGGGCCCCAAGGATGGTATTTACAGAATAACAGTAGACGACAACGGAATCGGCGTGCCCCAAGACAAGATACCTTATGCCTTCGGTAGGATGCTCTACAGCTCCAAGTACGTAGAGAGGCAGACCAGGGGCACCTACGGCTTGGGAGTGAAGGCCGCGGTGCTCTACGCCCAGAAGACCACCGGCGAGCCCGCAACGGTGATCTCGAGCCCGATAAAGGACAAGATGACCTACAGGTTCAAGGTATCCACAAACATAAGTACGAACGAGCCGGACGTCAAAGAAAGGGGGTCGTGGACTAAGTCCGGCGACTGGCACGGGACGAGGGTAAGCGTGATAATGGAGGGTAACTGGAAGAGAGCAAAGAACAAGGTAATAGAGTACGTCAAGAGGACTGCTATAGTGGCGCCTTACGCGGACATAACTATCATTACTCCGGACAGAGTCCTAATTAGGTACCCAAGAAGAACTAAAGAAATGCCCAAACCCCCTAAGGAAGTGAAGCCCCACCCCCTCGGCGTAGACATAGAAACAATGAAAAGGATAATTCAACTAACTACCGCAAAAACCTTGCTACAGATGTTAACAACGGAGTTCCAAGCGATAGGAGCGAAGACCGCTAAGACCATCTTGGGCATAGCGGGGTTGGAGCCAAACCTAGACCCCAAGAAACTGAACGAGGAACACGTCAAGGCCTTAGTTAACGCCATGAAAGAGTACGGAGCGACCAAGAGGTACAAGGCCCCCAGCAAGGAGGCTCTCTCCCCCATAGGGGAGAAGCTGATAAAGATAGGTCTGAAGAGCACGCTGAACCCCGAGTTCGTCACCGCCGTGAGCAGGAGGCCCTCGTCCTACTCCGGC
>NZ_JBWNMZ010000019.1:0-67579 GCF_056435145.1 Ignicoccus sp. | reverse complement strand
CGGTCAGAGGGCCGGAGGTGTTGAGCAAGTGGGTGGGCGAGAGCGAGAAGGCGATAAGGGAGATCTTCCGCAAGGCCAGGCAAGCGGCCCCGACTATAGTGTTCTTCGACGAGATTGACAGCATCGCCCCCGTGAGGGGGATGGACGTTAGCACCCAAGTAACGGAAAGGATAGTGAGTCAGCTGCTCACTGAGATGGACGGTATTGAAAGGTTGGGGAACGTTGTCGTAATAGCGTCTACCAACAGACCCGACATGGTAGATCCGGCCCTGTTGAGGCCCGGGAGGTTTGACAAGCTTATCTACGTCCCGCCGCCGGACAAGGAGGCGAGGTTCCAAATACTCAAGATCCACACGAGGAACATGCCCCTAGACATGGATGTAGACTTGTGGAAGTTGGCTGAGATAACTGAGGGCTACACGGGGGCGGACTTGGAGGCCCTCTGCAGAGAGGCCGGCATGGAAGCCATGAGAGAAAACATAAACATAGCGAAGGTATCAATGAGGCACTTCCTGAACGCCTTGAAGAGAGTTAAACCGAGCATTACGCCAGAGATGTTGAAGTTCTATGAGACCTTCATGGAGAAGGCTAAACAAAGGATACAAACCACGAAGAAGGGCGGGCCAAGCATCTACACTTGAGGTGACGAGGGTGAAGAGGGGTCAGAACGTTTGGAAGCCCAGACCACTCTACCTCTCCGTATATAACATTCTCAAGACGCTCACCGCCTTACAAGGGGGAGGTAAGGAGACGTACTTTACTGTCGAGGAAATATTAGAGGCAATAAAGAGTGATATGAGTTATAGAAACGTAGATATCAACCTGAGGGATGTAATCAAAGCGGTAATGATTTTAGAGCTTAACGGCTTAGTAAAAACTATGAGTAATGGCGAGGATACAAGCAGGCTGAGCGTGGCTCTTATCCAAAACGGCCGATAAACCCTCTTGTAGCAGAGAGGGGACAGGGAAATGCTTTGGGCGTCACTGCCCTGAAGGAGCTGGTCCCCAACAAATGTAAAAAGTCCCTCGAGCTGAAATCACTAGCTAATAGGAGCGTGGCTTTGGACGCTTATAATACTTTGTACCAGTTCTTGGCCGCCATAAGGGGCGAGGACGGGAGGCCGCTTATGGACTCCAAGGGGCGGGTAACCAGCCACCTCTCCGGGCTGTTCTATAGAACGGTGAACATGTTGGAGAACGGAATAAAGGTAGCCTACGTGTTCGACGGCAAGCCACCCAAGCTCAAGGCTCGCGAAATAGAGAGGAGGCAGAAGCTGAAGCGAGAAGCTGAGAGGAAGTACGAAGAAGCCGTCAAGAGGGGAGAAGTGGAGGAAGCAAGAAAATACGCGCAGATGAGTGCAAAGCTAACGAATGAGATGGTTGAAGAAGCCAAGAAATTACTCGACGCGATGGGAGTTCCATGGGTTCAAGCCCCCAGCGAGGGGGAGGCTCAAGCCGCCTACATGGCCGCGAAAGGGGACGTGTGGGCCTCTGCGAGCCAAGATTACGACTCCCTGCTCTTTGGCTCTCCAAGGCTGATCAGGAACCTAGCAGTAACTGGGCGCAGGAAGCTCCCTAACAAGAACGTATACGTAGAAGTGAAGCCTGAGGAAATAACGTTGAAGTGTATGTTGGACGAGTTGGGGATCACGAGGGAGCAGCTAGTTGCAATAGCAGTACTAATAGGGACGGACTACACCCCCGGAGTGAAGGGCATCGGTCCGAAGACTGCTTTAAAGTACGTAAAGAGTTACGGCGACTTAGAAAAGGTGTTAACTGCCCTAAGCGTCGAGAACAAGGAGCTGTATTTAGAGGCGTACGAATTCTTCCTGAACCCCCCAGTTACTGACGATTATAAGCTAGAGTGGAAGAGGCCGGACTCCAAAGGTATAATCGAAATCCTAGTGCACGAGCACGACTTCAACGAGGAGCGCGTGAGGAAGGCAATAGAGCGCCTGATGAAGGCTTGGAGGGAGAAGCTGAGCTCTAAACAGAGTACTTTAGACATGTTCTTCAAGAAGCGCTGACGTGCCCACGCGGGAGCACCTCGGGCTTATCAACCATTCCTCCTCTAAAGCTAGGCCGGGGCTAAAGTAGTGAAGAAACCCCGAAGGGGCCCGACGCTTCTGGACTTTCTGAAACAGAGACAAACCAACAGTAAAGAAGGGGCCCCGAGGACGTTAAAGCCCGTGGAAGATAGGGCTCCGAAGAGACCTACCGGCTGGGATAGGAGGATAGAAACTAAAATAGCTAACTTGATAGTGTCTAAGAAGGTCGACCCTCAGTTCCAGAAGTTCGTGAACTCGGGAGACAGAAGGTACGCAGCGCTCGCGCGGCCCCGACGAGAGGCCGGCGACGGCGAGTACTACCTCTTACAAGTAATCTACGACGGTAAGAGGAACAAGGCAGTTCTCTTATTTTATGACGAGAAAAGGCACGAGATCGTAGAATGGGTGGACGCCTTTGGTCATAGACCATATTTCTTAACTAACTTGACTCCAGAAGAGGTAAGGAAGCTAGGGTTACACAAGCACCAGAACTTCGCGGGAATGGAGGTAGTCTACCGCTACGACTTGCTCCATTTTGAGAACAAGAAGCTGACAAAGATATACACGACGGATCCTCTAGCGGTCAGAGAGCTCAGGGAGAAGGTCCCCAAGGCGTGGGAGGCTAAGATAAAATATCACGACAACTACACCTACGATATAGGCCTAGTTCCTACATTGAAGTATAAAATTAAGAATAACAAGTTGTATCCAGTTCCCTACAAGGTCAGTGAGGAAGAAGTAGAGAAAGTACTGAAGGCATTCGAAGAAGAGAGCGAGGAGTTCAAGCGTCTAGCTATATCTTGGATACCCATATTTGAGGCCCCGCCGCCTTCCGTCAAAGCCATAGCGATAGACATAGAGGTCTTCACTCCCGCAATAGGTAGGATACCGGACCCCGAGTCGGCTCAGTACCCGGTGATCTCAGTGGCCCTCTCGTCTAACGACGGCCTCAAGAAAGTACTCGTGTTACTTAGAGACAACCTAGCGCTCACAGAGGAACAGCTGGAAGAGCTCGCTAAAGAAGACTACGAGGTCGAATTTTACGATTCTGAGAGGAGTATGTTGATAGAAGTTATGAGGATCATAAGGAACTATCCGATATTGCTCACTTACAACGGCGACAACTTCGACTTGGCCTACCTTTACAACAGGGCGCTGAGGCTCGGAATACCGAAAGAGATGATAATATTTAAGAAGGGTTCGGACAAGTTCGAGACAAAACACGGGATACACATAGACCTCTACCGCTTCTATGATATTGCGGCGATAAAGACCTATGCGTTCGGGAACAAGTACAAGGAGGTGAACTTAGACGCGGTCGCGGGGGCGTTGCTGGGAGAGCACAAAGTCCAGCTAACTAAATCAATAAGTGAGTTAAATTATTACGAGCTAGCTCACTACAACTTCCGCGACGCCAACCTCACTTTGAAGCTGTTTACTTTCAACGACTACTTGCCTTGGAAACTTATGGTGCTGATATCCCGAATTTCCAAACTCGGGATAGAGGACTTAACTAGAAAGCAAGTATCTGCGTGGATAAAGAATTTGTTCTTCTGGGAGCACCGCCGGAGGAAGTACCTCATTCCCAATAAAGAAGACATCATCTCGATGAAGGGGACTGTGAAGAGCTCCGCGATAATAAAGGGGAAGAGTTACCAAGGGGCCTTCGTGTTCGAGCCTAGCGCCGGCATATTCTTCAATGTAGTGGTTTTAGACTTCGCGTCCCTATACCCAACTATAATCAAACAATACAACATAAGTTACGAGACGGTGAACGCTCCGAGCTGTGAGCACTACTACGAAGTTCCCGAGGTCGGCCACAAAATATGTAAGGACGTAGAAGGAATAACATCACAGATAGTAGGACTGCTGAGAGACTACAGAGTCAAAATATACAAGAAAAAGGCTAAAGATAAAAGCTTAGACAGCAAGATGAAAATGTGGTACGATACGGTTCAATCTGCAATGAAGGTATACATAAACGCCTCCTACGGCGTCCTGGGCGCAGAAAGCTTCGAGCTCTATTGTCCTCCGGCCGCAGAGAGCATTACCGCCTACGGCAGGTTCGCTATAAAGAGCACTATGGAATATGCGAAGAAGAACAAGATAGCCGTCCTTTACGGGGACACAGACTCGATGTTCCTCTGGGATCCTCCACAAGACTTATTGGACGACATCATAGAGTGGGTCAAGAACAACTTCGGTCTTGAAATAGAGATAGATAAGACGTATAGGTTCGTGGCATTTACCGGTTTGAAGAAGAACTATATCGGAGTCTATCCAGGAGGGGAGATAGACGTTAAGGGTTTGTTGGGGAAGAAGAGGAACACCCCACAGTTCGTCAAGGAGGCATTCATAAAGATGATAGACATGATAAGACACTCACAAAGTCCAGAAGAGGTAGTCAAGACGCGCGAAGAGGTAAAGAACCTAGTCAAGGAGTTATACATAAATCTTAAGAAACAGTACTATGACTTAGACGAGTTGGCCTTTCACATGCAACTCACGAAACCGATAGAGTCGTATACTAAGAACATGCCTCAACACGTAAAGGCCGCGAAGATGCTAGCCAAGTTCGGTATACACGTTAACCAAGGAGACGTTGTTTCGTTCGTTAAGGTGAAGGGCGCAGAAGGGGTGAAGCCCGTTCAGTTAGCCAAGCTGCCGGAGGTTGACGTAGAGAAGTACTATGAGGCCATAGAATCTACGCTGGGTCAGATACTAAAGGCGTTTAGCTTGGACGCCGCCTCCTTAAGCGGGACGACAAAATTGATGGCGTTCCTAAACAAATAAAAGAGTTTACTCTATTCCAACCCCCTCCTCGCTCTCGAGCTCCCGCACCAGCCTCCTCGCCAACTCTTCTGCGACTAGCTCAAGCAACCTTTCCCCCTCTTCTTTTTTGGCCTTCTTAGGGTCGCCCAAGTAGCCCCTGGAGAAAGTCCTCCGAGCCTCCGAGAGGGAACGCAAAACCTTCCTCTCTCCCGGCGGTACGGGTTCCACGTCGCTCAAGTCGACGCAGTCCTCACATATAGCCATTACGAGGCTCGTCTCAACCTCGCAAGCGTGGGAGGGCAACGTCCCGAAAGCTTGTAGGAACACTTCCTTGACTACGACATCCCACCACGAGACGGCGCCTATCTTTATTCCGGGACTCAACCTGTTCAGAGCCTCCTTGACGGCGACCTCCAAAGGCTCTTTGTTGCCTCCGTGCCCGTTAATTATTAATATTCTAGGGATTCTGGGAGACGCCAACGTGACCAAGATGTCCTCTATAAACTTAGCCAAGGTGTCGGCCCCAACGCTGGCCGTGCCGTCCAAGTGTCTCAAGGACCAAGTGTAGCCGTACCAGACCGGAGGCAATATGCCGACGTGGTACCCCTTCTTCGCAACCTTCTTCGCAACCCTCTTAGAGATCTCTTCTGCTATCAAGGTGTCCGTGCCAAGCGGCAGATGGTTACCATGTCTTTCTACAGAACCCACTGGCAAGATGACCAAGTCTAACCTCTCTACCTTAGACATAGGAACTCTTGCCAAGTCGTACACTCTTCCCAAAGCTCTACCACCCTCAAAATTAATGATGCAACGCTTGGGCAAAAATCAACTGGTACAGAGGGACGCCGCCTTTTTTACGGTATACACCTCGCCGTGACACAGCACCTCGAACCTCAAGCCCAGCTCTTTCTGTAGCTTCTCTAACGTTTTCCAGAACTCCGCAGTGTTGTCGAAGTAAACGTTAGTGAATACGAATTTCGCCTTAACGCTCTCTCTGTCTATATTGATGGTCAGAGAGCTGGTCACGTTTTTAGCGGGCAGCAAGTAGTCCTCCAGTTCTGTAGCGTTTAAGGCGCTTAGGACGGGTTCCAGTCGGTTCCGGAGTTCGTGCTGGACGGTGTCATTAAGGTAAATCCCATCGCCGTTAATCTTACCCTTCACCACAGTGAGTAGCTCCTTCCCAGACCTCTTGAGGTAAACGTCTAGGGATGCTTTGGCGTTGACCTTCCTCACTACAGTGTCATTAGTATTGATCAAGTTCAGTATGTTAGACGTAGGCACGCCCAGGCTGTCCAGCGACTCAATTATGTTTTCCTTTTTACCTTCCAATACTGCGTGTACTTTTATTTTGCTCGTCGGGGGCAGCGTCTTGCCGGTGACCTCGTACTTTAACTCTACGACTCTCAGCCCCAACTTCTCAATGTCGGACTTGATCTTGGGTATTATTCTGTTTAGCATCCTCTCTACGGTTACTTTGGGTGAGGGAAGTTCTGCGAAGCCGTCTATAGTTAGGTTGCCAACGTCTTTCTGCTTATCTATGACGGAACTTATCGCAACGTCCATGTTGCGTATGTAAAAGAATAATATAAGGAGAGAACCTTTGATTCTGCCGTGGACGCTGGCCGTACTGGGATTTGTGACGATGCTCAAGGTTATTTCGCTGTGTCCCTTCTTCAACGGGGATGAGCTTAACATAAGCACGCTGTTGGTCGAAAATATTTCCCTTACGCTAGAGTCATCGCTCAGCAACTTGTCTGTCGCGACCAGGTTGCTTGATATCAAACTCTTCTCGTATTGTACGGGGAACTCTCCCCGTTTGGCCTCGACGACTATTTTGGACAGCGCTACCTTACCGTCTTCAACTCTAAGGGTAATTGTAGCGGTAGCTAAGACCATGGCCGACAGCGCCAGTAGCGTTACTGCGCTCCTCAAGCTCTCGTCGCCCGTCTAATGCCCACCAACCTTGTTAAATAAACTACGCTTTCCGCACTTTCCGGAGTGCCAGAATGAGGGCAGCTCTCTTGAATATTAAGTACATGGATCCGCTAACGGATTTTTTTGTTGTTAGGGGATGGAACGTGGTTAGGACCAGTCCGGAGAAAAGTCTGTACATGTTCCTCAATAATTACGTAGACTTGGCTGTAGTCTCTTCGGTGGCTGCAGCTTCTCTAAGCTTAGAGCCCTGCTTCAAATGCCCCGCAATCCATGGGAGCGGACCAATAGAAAACGTTAAGTTAAAGTTCGTAAAGAGAAGGGACAAAGTCAAGGTCTGGGTTACTCCGCGCTCGTACACCGGGAGAGCCTTGGCGATATGGTTCTTGACGGAACAAGGCTTAGAATACACGTTCGTAGGCGACCCCGAGGACGCGGACGTGCTCGTGCAGATAGGCGACGAGGCTAGGGAGCTGAAAGGGGACGTAGTGGACTTGGGCGAGGCGTGGAGACGGGCTTTCGGGAGGCCTTTGGTCTACGCGGTGACCGTGTCGAGCGTGCCCTTCCGACTCGAGGTTAAGTACTCGTGGCGCAACGTGAAGGTCGCTCCGCTGGAAGAGGTCTTAGATTCCTACTTATATACCTTGAAGGTCTTGAAAAACTACTGGATGCGTCCGGCCGTGCCCCCTAGGGGCCTCTTGGGGCTGCTGCGGTCGCTGTAATGGACTACGTAATCTTCTGGCTCCAGCCTTTCTACTATGAGCTCGAAAGCCTTCCAAGGGTCGCTCCTCTCGCCACAAGTGTACACGTCCACAGTCGCGTACTCGTAATCCGGCCACGTATGTATTGTTATGTGACTCTCTAGGACTAGCGCCATCACTGAAACGCCTCCGTGATACCCCGTGAACTTCCACGACCTAACCTCCACCAACTTCATGTTGGCCACATCTGCGGCTTCCTTTACTAGTTCCTTCAGCCTCTCCTCGTCCCACAGCTTCGCCGGGTCGACGCCGTACAAGTTTCCGTAGACGTGTTTCCCCACTATCCTGTCTTCAACCTTTTTCTTCGCGTCCTTTGTGAGCTCTACGGTCTTCACTTCTCCTACCGGGGCCGGTGCGGGAACGGGGGATTTAAGGCTTTGCTAACCGAGCTACCTAGGCCCCAAGTAACCCCTCTTTACTAGCTCTGCGAGCGACCTCTTTAGAACCCTCCTTATTCTCCAACGCGCGCCTACGTCTCCGTACAGCTTTATTGCGGCTTCCCTCAAGCTGCCGGCGTCTATCAAGGTCTTCAATATCTTTCTCTCTTCTTCGTTCAAGTCTAAGTATCTGAGGGCCAGTCTGGCCACTTCGGCGGGCTTCAACCCCATGTACGGATCTTTGACGTCTAGCTCTGTTAGCTTTTTCTTTACTTTGAACGAAATGATGGTAATAGTATCTTCGTCAGAGATGTTGCCATAGGCCCTCTTTAGAGCTTCTTTGAGTTCCGTCAAGCTTTCGAAGCCGTCCGCGCGAACCTCGTCCGGCGTTAGCTCTTTCAACTTCTTGTGTTTAACCTCTACGATCTCTGCTACGGCGAAGGGTCTCCCTCCTCCGTGCAAAATTATTTCTCTGTGCTTCGGGACCCAGTAACCTTTCCTTATGGTAGCGGTCTTCTTGCCACTCAGTATTAGATCTACATATTTGCCCTTTATCATCAAGTGCCTTCCTAAGAACTTTTTTCTCTCTCCGCCCAACTCCCTCACCCGGCGATGACTGGCGGCCGCCCGGTCTGGGCTTCGGACCGGGCCTCCAGACCCTTCGGGTGAAGAGGGGCCAAAGCGAGGAGCCTCAGGCCTAGCGAACCTCGTCACCCCTCGGGACCCACCGTAGTCTTCATCGGACTGAGGGACCTTAGGTACTCCGCGGCCCTTTCCCCTACTTCCTCCGGCCTTTCGCCTATCAACTCTACGTCGACCCTCTCTTTCCCGCTGGGGCTCAAGATCGTTGACCTTAACCTTATCAAGCCTCCCTCCTCAAAGGCTATGGCCCCCAACGCGACAAAGCACCCTCCGCCGAATTCCTTCAGCACGGTCCTCTCTGCAATGGCTAGTTTTTCGCTCTTAACGTCGCTCACAGATTTCAGCAAGTTAGATATTTCGCTCCCTTTCTTTGTCACCGCCACAATTATCCCTTGACCCGGTGAGGGGGGAAAGAGCCTCCAGTCGAGCCTAACGTAGTCGACCTCGACACCTAGCCTTAGCAGCCCGGCTTCGGCCAACACTATAGCGTCGTAGTCGCCCCTCTTCAGCTTCTCTAGGCGCGTGTCCACGTTACCCCTTAAGTCCTTTACAACTAAGTCAGGCCTCAGACTCTTAACCAAGGCCTTTCTGCGCGCAGAAGACGTCCCTACGACGGACCCCTTAGGGAGCTCAAATAGATCATGCACACCGCTCCTAGCTATTAGAACGTCGTAAGGAGGATCTCGGGGCAAGTAGGCCGCTATCTCTAACTTGGGGTCCAGCTCTGTTGGCAAGTCCTTCAGGGAGTGGACGGCCACGTCGGCCTTTCCTTCTAAAACTGCCTTGTTGACCTCTTTCTCGAAGAGACCCGTTAGACCCCTTTTGGCTAGCTCCTCGAAGGGCGCGTTGGCCTTGTCCCCGGCAGTTTTGACGGTTATCACTTCGTACTCCAGATCGGGAAAGAACTTGAGGAGGTAGGAGGTGAACATGGACACTTGTTTCAAACTGAGTTTGCTCCCACGCGCCGCTATCCTTATCTTCAAGGTATCACCTTTAACGCCTCGGAGAGCGCCTCCAACGTCTTGTTTACTACGTCTTCTCCGTGGGCAGCCGAGGTGAACCACGCCTCGAACAAGCTCGGTGCTACGAACACTTCCCTCTTCAGTAGCTCCTCGTGCAGCTTCAAGGAGACCTCTTTGTTCGCCTTCAACGCGTCTACATAGTTATTAACTTCCTCCACGCCGGGGAACCATTGGAACATGCTGGCCACCCTGTGTACCACGCCTCCGAACTTGGCTACCGCCTCTTGTTCTAAGGCCTTGGCTACTTTTTCTGCCGCGCTGTTGGCCACTTCGTAGACATAACCCCTCTCGAGCTCATTGATGGTCGCCAGCCCTGCAGCCATGGTTATTGGATGAGCATTAAACGTACCCGCGTTGAATACTGGGCCGGAGGGGGTGAGGCGCTCCATGATTTCTCTTTTACCCCCAACGGCTCCTATCGGGAAGCCTCCACCGACTATCTTGCCCAAGGTAGTTAGGTCCGGAACTACGCCGAACTTCGCTTGGGCTCCGCCCAAGCTCAGTCTGTAGCCGGTAATCACTTCGTCGAATATCAGGAGGGCCCCGGTCTCGTCAGCTATCCTCCTCAACTCCTTGAGGAAGCCCTCCTTGGGCGGTATCACGCCCGCGTTTCCCATCACGGGCTCAACTATTATTGCTGCTAAGTCGTCTTGATTTTCCTTGGCGACTTTTTCCACTGCATCCACGTCGTTGAACGGGACTACCAAGGTTAACCTGCTAACCTCCTCCGGAACGCCCGCGGAGCCGGGCACTCCGAAGTGTGATACGGCCGAGCCGGCCTTCACCAAGACGTAATCATGCGCTCCGTGGTAGCAACCGTCAAACTTAATTATTTTGTTCCTCCCAGTGAAACCTCTGGCTAACCTTATAGCGGTCATCGTCGCTTCCGTCCCAGAATTAACGAACCTGACCATGTCGATTGAAGGGTAGTGGCTCACTATTTTCTTCGCCAGCTCCACCTCAAGCTCGTGAGGGGTTCCGTACAGCCAGCCCTTGTTTAGTTGTTCCTCTATCGCCTCCAAGACTTTTGGATGCATGTGTCCCAGTATTAGAGGACCGTAACCTAGGACGTAGTCTATGAGTTCCAGACCGTCGACGGTTACTAGCGTGGCGCCGCTCGCCCTCTTAACGTAGAAGGGATACGGCTTCACTGCGGCCCTTATTGGGCTATTAACTCCTCCTGGAAACAAGTTCTTTGCTATCTGGAAGAGCTCGAGTGACCGCTCCACGCTTTTACCCGTAGGTCTCGGACAAAGGGACGTTAATTTTCGCTATGCCTAAAAAAGTAGTTATATTGCGAAGAGTATGACTATCGCGATAGCTATCCCGTATATAGCCGGGGTTTCTGCGATACCTATGAAGAGCAATACTCTGCCGAACTCCTCGGGCTTCTCGCTTATTACTGCGATGCCAGCAGCGCCGGTGGCGCCCAGAGCGTAGCCGGCGCCTATGGTGCCCCCGAGAAGGGCCAGACCGGCGCCTACAGCCTTGAGGCCGGTCATCATGCCCGTTCCTAGGGACGTCTCGCCCATCTCGGCAGCGAGTGCTGCGCTCGCGCCTACGAGCGTCACGAAGAGTATGGACAGCAGAACACTCCTTATCGCCCTTTTTGGCATTATTTCGGCCTTCACGCTCTGATCCCTCCGTCCGAGCAACGTGCAGTTTGAATTTAAAAATACTTCTAAAGGTTAGAGAGAGACCGAATGACAGAGTTCACTTACCTTGGTAAGGTACTTCAGCTTGATTTCTTCCGACTTCTTCTTTACCTTGGTAATTGAGCTGGTGAAGGCACCCTCTATAGCTGCTTGGAGCTCTTTTAACAGCTCTTCGTTGGAGGGGAACGCCGCGCTCATCATGCCACCCTCCTGCTCTGCAACTTACTCCTTATCAACTTCAACCTCACGAACTCCTCTCTATGTTGGTCGTCTAATGCTCTCTTGATGAACTTTATGTTGTTCTCTATTTCCGGTAGTATGGAGTACTTGACTGCGTTTATGAGCCTTTGCGTCCTCCTTAGCTCATCTCCGATTCTGTATATACTCATTTCCGAATTTATAGCCTTGTTCAAGTACTTCATCGCTTCTTCGAATTCTTTGGACGCTTTGTCAATGTAAGGTGAAGAGTAGATGTTGGATACAGCCCCGCTCTTGACTTCCGTTCTGGAGAACTCCACAACAGGAATTTTGACTCCGAAGGCCGTGCGGGCGTAGATCTTCGCGCTCAAGTCCTCCGGCACGTAAGCTACTTCTTGTTTTGTCGTGGCCTCGCCGCTCTGAACTTCGGCCATGAGTAGGTAGCTGTAAGCCCTCTCCAAGTGCTCGGAGTAGGCGTCGTAGTACTTCTGGTAGTCCGAGACGGCTTTGCGCAAGTACATTAGGAGGATGTCTCTCTTATCTTCCAAAAGCTTCCTTATCTTTTCTACTACCTTCTTCCTTTGCTTCAAGCGGATGAGGTTTATTTTGGTTGGTAAAACCCTCCTACTTCCCGGAAAGCTCAAAGCTTCACACCTCGCATCACTTTGTGGTCTTCGTCCTGTACTTGGGGTGGTACTTCTTTATGTACTCCGGCCTTATTTTAGTTAGTTCCTCTTCCGGTAATATCGAGAGGACTTCCCACGCCAAGTCCAGCGTCTGTTCTATAGTCCTCCTCTCGTGATAGTCTTGTTTCAAGAACTTCTGCTCGAACGCCTCGCCGAACCTCAAGTATTTGCGGTCTACCTCGCTTAGGCTCTCCTCACCAACTATAGCGGCCAGTCCCCTTAGTTCGACTGCCCTCGAGTAGGCCGCGAACAACTGGTTGGCTACGTCTGGGTGGTCTTCTCTCGTCTTACCCTTACCTATTCCGTCCCTCATTAATCTAGACAAGCTCATTAGTACGTTTATTGGCGGGTAGATGCCTTTGTTGTGCAAGTCCCTCGAGAGGACTATCTGGCCTTCAGTTATGTAGCCCGTGAGGTCAGGTATGGGGTGGGTTATGTCGTCGTTAGGCATAGTCAATATGGGCATTTGAGTTATCGAACCCTTACTCCCCTTTACCCTTCCGGCCCTCTCGTAAATCGTTGCTAGGTCGGTGTACATGTAGCCAGGGTAACCCTGCCTGCTCGGTACCTCTTCCCTGCTCGCGGAGATCTCCCTCAAGGCCTCACAGTAGTTAGTCATGTCAGTTATTATTACTAGCACGTGCATATCCTTCTGGAAGGCTAGGTACTCCGCGAGTGTGAGGGCTGCCCTGGGGGTCACTATCTTCATCATAGCGGGTTCGTTGGCCAAGCTGACGAACATCGCAGTCCTAGATATGGCGCCGGTCTCCTCGAACGCCTTCTTGAAGAACAAGAGCTCGTCATATTGGATGCCCACAGCGGCGAAGACTACGGCGAAGGACTCCTCTTCCCCTCTCACGGTAGCTTGTCTAGCTATCTGGGCTGCTAGCTTATTGTGGGGAAGTCCGGAACCGGAGAATATCGGCAGTTTCTGACCCCTGACCAAAGAGTTCATGCCGTCTATCGCGCTTATTCCGGTTTCAATGAACTCATCTGGATACTCCCTAGCATAGGGATTGATAGGCTCCCCCCACACGTTCCTTTTTTCTACTACCTTTATCGGCGCCCCTCCGTCTATTGGTTCCCCCAGGGCGTTCATTATTCGGCCCAACATGTCTTCGGAAATGCCCATCTCGAGTATCCTGCCAGTGAAGCGGACCTTCGTGCCGGCGGGCGATATGCCGGTGGTCCCCTCGAAGACTTGAACTACCGCCAACCCCTTTCCGGTCTCTAGGACTATTCCTCTCCTCTTCTCGCCGTTGGGCATCTCTATGTCTACGAGCTCGCCGTATCCGGCGTCGTTCACGCCCTCGACTACCAGCAGCTGGCCCCTGATTTCGTTTACGGACTCGTACTCTTTGCCCTTAACCGACGGTACTGCCAAAGTGACTCCTCCCTTGAAGAGACGAGGAGGAGTGCTTAAATTTTGAATTTTGGTGCGCGGCGCAGCTATTTCAAGAGCCCTTCTAGCTTAGCTTTAGCTTTATCTGAAATCTCCTTGTACAAGCTTCTTCCGTGCGAGTCCATAGCCACTATTAGCGGTCCAAACTTTTCTACTTCGAAGACCCACATCGCCTCGGGCACTCCGAGCTCCTCCAACCAGTACACGCCTTTAATCGCCTTTATCGCCCTGGCTGCCAAGAGGGCTGCGCCTCCTGGAAACGACAAGTAAGCGGCTCCGAACTTCTTGAAGAAATCCAAGAGCTCGTCCTTCATACCTCCCTTGCCTATAACGAACCTGGCGCCGGTCTTCTCCAACACTTGGGCTTGGAGGGCGTTCATCCTTGCGCTGGTGGTGGGACCTGCGGCCACCACTTTCCATTCGCCTCCTTCCTTCGTCACGACTGGGCCGCAGTGGTATATGGCCAGCCCCTTGAGGTCGAGCGGGGCCCCTTCTTCTATTATTTTTTTGTGCGCCTCGTCCCTCGCGGTGACCACCGTTCCGGTTAGGTAAACTACGTCCCCGGCCTTCAACTTTCTTACTTCTTCCTCTTCAACTGGGAGCCTTATTTCAATACCTTCTTCTGCCTCCAGAGGAGGGGTTCTCAAGTCATTGAGTGTCACGTTATCACTCACGAACTCCCAGTTCCCGTCGGATTCAACCCTTATCGCCGCTTCTCTGGCAGCCCAACAGTTAAACCTAACCGCTACCGGGAAGGACGCTGGGTGTCTGTATGCGTAATCTACCTTAACGGCGAGCGCAGTGGGTCCTCCGCCCAAGCCCATGGGGCCTAGGCCTAGGGAGTTCACTCCTTTCAATAGTTCCTCTTCAATTTTTGCCACCCTCTCCTCTTCATGACTTCCCGGTCTGTAAAGTGCCTCCTTCGCGAGCTTAACGGCCTCTTCTACGGTCCCCCCGAAGCCAACCCCGACTATTCCGGGGGGACAAGGCTTCCCCCCGGCCTCCAAAACGGCTCTTAGCACGCACTCCCTAACCCCGTCCAACCCTCTCGACGGAGGGATCATGCACAACTTAGAGGGGTACTCGCTCCCGCCGCCCTTCGGCCTTACTTTTATCAAGAGCGCGTCGCCCGGGACCACCTTTATGTCAGTAACGGGGACCCCCTTCCCCACGTTGTCTCCGGGGTTGTGCCCGCTGAGCGGGTCTACGCTGTTGGGCCTTATTGGAACCTCTCGCGTCGCCCTCTTTACGGCCTCGTTCAACAGTTCCTCAATTTCGTACGGTTTTAAGGGGAATTCGTCGCCTACGATCACTTCAAAAGTCATTAACCCAGTGTCTTGACACATAGGCTTCTTCTCTTTGACGGCCAATTCTATGTTGTTCAGTATTGCTGTCAGTTGAGCCTTCCCCAAGCCTTCGGAACGTTCGTACGCCTCTAACAATTTATTGTAAACCCACTTAGGCAATGAAGTCTCGGCCAGTCTTATGGCCTCCACCACAGCATTTATGATTTCATCCCTAAGCAAGCTGTGTACACCCAAGGAGGTCGTGAGGGATCGTTAATAACTTGCCAAAAGTCGCGCGTCCGGTGAGGCTTGAGGTGGCAAAGCTCGAGTTCAAGGTAGTAGTTAACGACCCGGGGGCCGAGCCCCGTCCCCTCGGAATAAAGGTAAAGGTCGTTGGTAAGGAAGACATCCCATTTGATAAAGAAGCCGAGCTCGACCGAAAGGTCCGCCTCCCGGTGGCCCGCGCCGGCCAAGGGCTGCTGGAGGCGGCGAAGGCGGAGTACAAGATAGTCACAATAAGGAGGAAAGTGAAAGAAGGCGACGAAATAAAGAAAAAAACTGTTCACGTCCTTGTCACCGTCGATAATAACGTCCCCGACGGCGAAATATGGATAAACAAGGACCTAGCGACGAATGTCTTCGGCGAGGAAAGCTTCGAGGGAGAGGTCTTCAGAACAAAGGCCTTCCAGATAACAATTGAGGGAGACAGCGCGAGGAAGTTTGTTGGCAGAAAGATAGGGGAGAGGGTCCCGGCCTCCGTGTTGGGCGTAGAGACCCTTAAGGGCCTTCAATTAGAGATAAGAGGGGGCTCGGACGAGAGCGGGTTCCCGATGAGGCCCGACATACCGGGCCCGGTCAAGAAGAGGGCTCTGTTAAGCGGACCTCCGGGGTTCTGGCCTCGCGAAAAGGGAGAGAGGAGGAGGAAGACTGTAAGGGGCAACACTATAAGCGAGGATATAGTTCAGATAAATACCAAAATAGTCAAGGAGTAAACTGCAGGAACCCGGTGGGGCACATTTAACCTTCGCTCGCCGTTCTCGCAGTGGTGTCGCGTTGGCAAAGAGGAAAGGTGCTCGAAGAGAAAAGAGCAAGGAGCTCGTCCTGCCGGGCGAAGGCGAGGTACTCTGCGTGGTAGAGAGGATAGTGTGCGCGGACCACGCGTTAATACGTTGCTTGGACGACCCCGAGCTGGTGAGGGACGGCAGGATACCGGGCAAGATGAGGAGGAGGGTGTGGATAAGAGAGGGGGATATAGTAATTGCAACAGTTTGGGACTTCCAGCCGAAGAAGGCAGATATAGTATACAGGTACTCCAGGGACGAGTTAAAGAGGTTGATCGTCAAGGGTCTGCTGCCCAAGGAGGTCGCGGAGCTGGCGGGCATAACTGAAGAAGAAATAGCCTTGACCGCCCAGCAGATGGCTCAAGAGGAGGCGGAGGGTGAGGAGGCATGAGCGAAGAGAAAGCCAGCAACGTCGAAAAGGTAGTAGAAGATGTTATGAAGAAGGTGGAGGAGGAAGTTAAGGCCCCTCAGAAGGAAGAGGTCGAGGAGCAGTTAGAGGAAGAAGAGATCGAAATCGAAGAGGAGGAAGTAGAGGAAGTGGAAGAGCCGTTACCAAAGGAGGTAGTACAGAGGAGGAAGTATTTGAAGAGGTACAAGGATAAAGACTTGTTCGAGACCGTAGAAGAAGTATTTGACATGGCCACACAGATGGCAGTGTACGAACTTGTCAGGAGGGGGGTCATAGGGGAGCTAAAGGGCGTCATATCAGCTGGCAAGGAGGCTAGGGTCTACTGTGGCAAGAGCCCTCAAGGCGAGGACGTGGCGGTCAAGATCTACCTAACTACCACCGCTGAGTTCCGCAAGAGCATAAGGAAGTACATTATAGGCGACCCCCGATTCGAGCAGATAGCCAACAGAGGGCTCCGCCACTTAATTTACGCGTGGGCGAGGAAAGAGTTCAGGAACTTGAAGAGGTTGGAACAAGCAGAGGTGAGGGTACCCTCCCCCATCGCAGTGTACAGGAACGTATTAGTTATGGAATTTATAGGCGAAAACTGCAAGAGAGCGCCCTTGCTGGTCGAGCTAGCGAAACCCGTCAACCAGCTAGACACAGAGGAGTGGAAGAAGGTATTTGAGAGAGTGTATGATTACATGGTTAAAATGTATCAGAAAGCCAGACTCGTCCACGCGGACCTCAACGAATACAACATAATGTACTGGAAAGGCGAGCCAGTGATAATAGACGTGAGCCAAGCAGTCCCGGTGAACCATCCCTACGCCTACGACTTCCTGATGCACGACATACGTCAGATACGCCGGTTCTTCTCCTCGGTGGGCGTGGAAGTGCCGAGCGTGGCCGAGATGTACACCCGCATAACCGGCTTGGAGTGACGGTCGACCCCTCCCTTCCGGCAAAGCGGCGCTTCGGCCGGCGCGGACCCAGTAGAAATTTTATTATTCCTCTCGCGCACGCGCGTGAAGAGTGCCTTTGCCCGCGAGGAGGATCATCGTCAAAGGCCTCGTTCAAGGTGTAGGCTTCAGACCCCAAGTCGCCCGCGCAGCTCGCAAGTTAGGGTTAAGGGGGTACGTGAAGAACGTCGCGGGCGGCGCAGCGGAGATATACGTTATCGGTGATGAATCTAAGATTTCCAAATTTGTCCATTTGATCAAGAACCTTCCTCCCCCCATAAGGGTAGATGGCGTTCAAGTGAGTGAGGCCGAGGAGAGGGAGTTTGACGACTTCGTAATTTTGAAGAGCGACAAGAGTTCGCACAAATACTCCCAGATACCCCCGGACTTGGGGTTGTGTGACGACTGCTTGAGGGAGATGCTTAACCCGTTTTCAAGGAGATATAAATACCCTCTGATTTCCTGCGCCAAGTGCGGCCCCAGGTTCTCCATGCTTCGTTCTTTGCCCTACGACAGGGAAAACACGTCCATGGCAGACTTCCCGCTCTGCGCGGAGTGCGAGCGGGAGTACGGAGACCCTCAAGACCCTAGGTACCACGTGCAAGGCTTCGCTTGCGCCAAGTGCGGCCCCAAGGTCAAGCTCTTAGACTCGGAAGGCCGTACGGTGTTGGTCAGAGATCCCATTAAAGAAGCTGCCAAGCTGCTCGACGAAGGCTTCATAATAGCGATCAAAGGTATGGGTGGTTACCACTTGGCCGCCAAGGCTACGGACGACGAAGTCGTGGCGACCTTGCGTAAGAGGAAGGAGAGACCAAGGAAGCCGTTCGCACTGATGGCCCTTAATTCGGAAGTGGCAAACAGAATTGTCGTAGTTGAGGACGATGACCTCTTTAACTCGCCGGAAGCTCCCATAGTCCTCTTCCCCAAAAGGGAGAACAGCCCCTTAAGCGAGTTGGTGGCGCCGGGCCACGCGCTCGTGGGCGTCATGAGGGCCTACACGGGCCTCCACTACTTGCTGCTCAACTACACGTCGGAGAAGTTCTCTATTATGACTTCTGCGAACTCTTCCGGGAAGCCGACGTGCATAACGAAGGAATGTGCTTTAAAGCTGGCTGACTACGTCTTGGATCATGATAGGGAAATAGTCCATCGGGTAGATGACAGCGTTGTCAGGAGGAGCGCGGGGACGACACTCTTCTTGAGGAGGAGCAGGGGCTACGCCCCGGCGTGGCTGGAAGCGGACGAGAAGCTCGCCAACGGCGTCGCCGTGGGCGCGGAGCTCCAGAACGCGGGAGGGGTTTCGTTCTCAAACAAAGCGGTGTTGACACAGTACATAGGCGATACGGACGAATACGACAACTTGAGGTTTATGGAGGAAGAGCTGAGGTGGTTAATGGAACAGTACTCGGTGACTCCGGAGTTCGTAGCGGCGGACCTCCACCCCCGGTACAGCAGCAAGGTCTTGGCCTCGAGATTAGCTGAGGAGTTCGGGGCACAGCTCGTCGAGGTCCAACACCACCACGCCCACGCAGTCTCCGTCATGGCGGAGGCCCGCTTGGAGGAGGCCGCGGCCGTTGTGGTGGACGGCACAGGTTACGGCTTGGACGGGAACTCGTGGGGAGGGGAAGTATTGAGGGTCACCAGAGAAGGGTTCGAGAGGTTGGCGCACATAGAGTACTTCCCCTTGCCCGGCGGGGACAGAGCGGTCAAGTACCCAGCGAGGGCTCTAATGGGACTGTTGTACGCAGCTGGTGAGGACTTAGAGAGGTGGAAGGGCGCCCTCGCCAAGGCCCTTCCGGGCGGAGGGGTCGAGTTCGAGGTGGCGCGTAAGAGTATAGGAAACAGCGTCTTGACCTCCTCGTTAGGGAGGACCTTGGACGCCTTCGCCGTACTTCTCGGAGTGGCTTACGAGAGAAGTTACGAGGGCGAGCCGGCCATGCTCCTCGAAGCCTCTTCCTTCGGGGGCGAACCCTTAGCGAAGCTCGAGATAATTGAGGGTAGCGTCATTAAAGTGACAGAGCTCCTAAGATGGGCTCTCGAGGCTCTCGAGGACGGCAAAAACTTGAGGGACGTTGCGTTCACGATTCAATACAACTTGGGCTATAATATGGCCCTCAAGGCGACGGAGATGGGCCTTCCGGTACTCGTCTCCGGCGGCGCGGCGGTGAACGAACCGTTCTTGTTGGGGGTCAAAGAGGTCGTGGAGCCCGTTTTGCCGCGAAAGGTCCCTCCGGGCGACGGCGGAATAGCCTTAGGGCAGCTGGTCATAGCTTCTAGGAGGCTAAAGTAGTTTTACCGTCCACTTAGTAAAGAAAGTCATTATAGCGGTCAAAACGAGCGAGGGGCAGGAGTGAGGCTTTGTCAGAGCACGTGGTCTTCTTGGGCGGGGGGGTGTCGGCCCTCGTCGCGCTGAGGCGGCTCCGCGAGGGGCCGCCAGAGATACAAGATAAGCTCAAAATAACGATAATAAACAAGGATGAGTGGCACTACATGCCTCCCCTCTTCGCGGACTTCGCCTTGGGCGAGGTGAGGGAAGACCAGCTCAAGGCCCCCGTCGCGAACATAGCCAAGAGGTACGGCGCCGACCTCGTCATTGACGAGGTCGTGGACGTGGACCCCTCAAGGCAACAGCTCAAGACGAAGGGCGGGAAGACAATAGAGTACGATTACTTGTTCATCGGTTCTGGCGTCAGTTACGACTACGAGGTCGTCCCAGGGCTCAGTCGCTACGGCTACCACAACTACAGCTTAGAAGGAGCTAAGAGGATGAGGAAGGCCCTCAGCGAGTTCAAGGGCGGTAGGGTCGTTATGTTGGTTCCGGGCCTCCCCTTCCGGTGCGGCTGCTATCCCTTCGAGATGGTCGGCAAATTGAAGTATTTCGCTATGAGGAAGGACCCGCGTTCGGAGGTCCACCTAGTCACCACGTTCGACGAAAGGCAAGTGGCACAGATGTTCAAGGACGTCTTTAGACAGTTCAAGAGGCTACACGAAAAGCTGGGCATAGTCTACCACATGGGTAAGGAGGCTAAGGAAGTTAGGGAGAATGAGATAGTGTTTAAGGACGGTAGCACGCTCAAGTACGATTTACTTATATACGTCCCCCCGGTCAAGGTGCCAGAGTTCGCAAAGGACAGGCCGGAGCTGATCTGTCCGAACAACAAGAAAGCGTTGGCAACCACTTATCCGGAGTTCCGCAACCCGAAGTACAAGAACATATTTGTGCCGACCGACGCCGCCATGCCTTGCGTCAATTTCCCCATAGCCGGCATCTTCTCCCACGCCGCGGCCGTCTCGGCGGCCGACGCGCTCATATCTGACCTAACCGGCGTGAGAGGCACTGTGCTCTTCCCCGACGAGATAGTGGCGGTCGCGGACTTCGGCCCCACCGGCATGATGGTTACCTTCGACATAAATCACAACGGCCCATCCCAGAAGATGTATGTAACTGTCCAGAACCCCATGATAAAATTCATGAAGCTAGCATTTTACTTGGGTTGGATAGATGCCTTGAGGTGATGAACATGAGCGGGGAATTGAGTAAAGTTTTGGAAAAGTTGGAAGCTGAAAAAGTAGAAGAGCTGGCGAGGGCAGTAGAGAGGCTGGCGGACGCGATCGCCAAACTACAAGAAACCGGCCTTCTAGGAATACTGATCGCCTTGGCAGAAAAGGGCGAGGAGGTGCTAGAGCTGGGGGCTAACGACAGGAGGCTTCACCACGCCATGGCGGCGGCAGACGGCGCGTTGAACGCACTCGAGGACGTTGACCCAATAGTATTCAAGGAAAACATCGAAGCTATGTCAGAATGTACAATGAAGGCGTTGAACTCTCCCGACTTCTTAAAGCACGCGAAGCCCGTCGGCCTCTTGGGCCTCCTAAAAGTTATGAAGGATCCCGACATAACGGCCGGGCTAGGAGTTATGCTGTACCTAGCTAAGGTTATGGGATCTTGCCTGAGACAAAAGATGGAACGGAGCTGATCTTTCGGTAAGAAGCATAATATTATTTTTTCCGCGCGCTGTGGGCCCAGGTGCCCCACGTGGAGGTAGTGGTCGTGGGCGGCGGGGCGGCGGGCATGAGCGCCGCCTCCCGCGTGAAGAGGATTCACAAGGACTGGACGGTTAGAGTTTTTGAAGCCTCCGGCTACGTCTCTTACGCGCCTTGTGGTCTCCCTTACTTCATTGTCAACAAAGTTAAGGAGCCCGACGACTTGGTCTACTACCCGGTGGAGGTCTTCAGAGAGAAGAGGGGCATAGACGTTCACACCCACGCCAAGGTAGTGGACGCCGACTACGACAAGAGGACCGTAACTGTCGTCGAGAACGGCGAGAGGAAGGAGTACAAGTGGGACAAGCTCATATTAGCTACGGGTGCCAAGCCCAAGAGCTTGGGCGTGGAGGGCGAAGACCTCAAGGGAGTAATAAAGTTACACACGGTCGAGAGCGGGATAGCGGCTAAGAGGGAGCTCGAGAACGCGAAGGAAGTGGTCGTGGTGGGCGCGGGCTTCACCGGCGTTGAGGTCGCGGCCGAGCTCAGAGACTCTGGCCGCGAGGTACACTTGGTGGTACGTTCGCGCGCCTTGAGGAGGAGCTTAGATCCGGAGATGAGCGAGTTAGTAGAGGATCACCTGAGCAAGATAGGAATAAAGCTCCACAAGGGCGTCACGGTGACCAAGGTCCTCGGGAGGGAGAGGGTCGAGGGGGTGGAGCTGAGCGACGGAGAGGTGATAAGGGCCCAAGCGGTAGTAGTCGCAATAGGCGTCGAGCCGAACGTGGACCTGGCCAAGAAGCTCGGCGTGAAGCTGGGGAAGTTCGGAGGGATCAAAGTAAACGAGTACATGGAGACCAACTTGCCCGACGTTTACGCGGCCGGGGACGTGGCCGAGAGCTGGTTCGTCCATACCGGGCACGAGGTTTGGTGTCCCTTCGCTCCCCCCGCCAACAAGATGGGGTTGGTCGCAGGCTTGAGCGCCTCCGGCAAGAAGGTTCCTTTCCCCGGAGTCGCTTGCACCGGAATAACCGTCGCCTCGGGGCTGGAGATAGGTCGGACCGGACTCACCGAAGAGGAGGCTAAGTCCTTGGGCCTCAAGGTTAAGAGCTCTTTTATAAAGGCGAGGACGAGGGCACACTATTACCCCGGCTCACAGTTCATCCACGTCAAGCTGGTGGCCGCGGAGGACGGGACGGTGCTGGGAGTACAAGCGGTAGGCCCCGAGGGGGTTAAGGGGAGGGTAGACGCGGTCGCTGCCTTGTTGAGTAATAAGGGCACCGTTAAGGACTTGTTCTTCTCTGATATAGGTTACGTACCTCCCTTGGCCCCCGTCTGGGACCCGCTGGTCACCGCAGCTAGGGTGCTCTACTCGGACTTGAGGTGACTCCGGGCGCGACTTCTGCCTCTCAGAACAACCCCCTACCTTAAAACTTACACTTCGTTGCCGTTACCGAGAGAGTGAGAGCGTGAAGATCGCGAGGAAGGGCGTGTCCCCCGTAATAGCGACCTTGTTGCTGATACTGATCGCCGTCGCTGCTGCGGTGCTCCTCTACACTTGGGTCAGCGGGCTGAGCGCCAACGTAGCTGGGAGCCAAGTCACCGGCAAGAGCCTGACGCTCATCCAAGCCACTTGGGCCAGGCCGGCGACAAACGCTACCGCAATAGACAAGGAATCTTTCGACAGAGCTAAGGCCGTGCTCATACTCAGCTTCCAGCCGCCGGCCCAAGTGCTCCAAGGAGGCCAAGCCATCACCATAGACGCCATCGATGTGATATATCAAGGCAGAGTGGTGTGCCACTACGACAGCTTCCTCATGACTGCCGACGACAAGTACCACATAGGACAGACCATAGGCGGACAGACAGCCAACGGTTTGCAGTTCTGGGGCTTCGCCGGCAACTACACTGGAGACTATGACTCCGACGACTTGTTAGTGCCCGGCGGCATTATTCACGGCAAGACCAGTGATGAAAATGCGCATGCCGCCGCGGGACAGCTGACATCTGGTCATAGTCCTGCTGGTAGTACTCTAATAGCGTTTGACAACCCGTTCGCCACCGTACTCGCCGGAACTTGGGAGGTCAACTACGTCAGCACTAACTACGTCGAGACCAACTTCGCCGAGACCAAAGCTGTAATAAAGTTTGACAGGTTCGTGAACACCCACTACAATGGCGATGTCCCGATATTCGACGTCGCCAGCGCCAGCCAGAGCAACTTCGCCGTCGTAATATGGTGCCCCAACGTGAACCCCAACGTCATGCAGAGCGTCGACGTTAAGATGGTCTTCAGTGACGGCAGCACGTGGGAGGCCAGCGTGCCTCTCAGCATAACGTAAAGTTTTTTCATTCCACACTTGTACGCGCTAGACGCGCTTTACTTCCATCATCTTTTACAGTCGACGCCTTACAGACCACACGCTTTAACCTCTTTTTTACTAACCCTTCTCCTCTCCAACCCCGGGGACACTAGTAATGATATATCTGGCAATAATAATCTCGTTCTTATTGAACTTCGTAGCATTCTCGTTCCCGCCCTTGAGATTAATGGCGCTTTCGAGCTTCCTCCCCGCAGCGGGGACGCTATACGAGTTCCTCAGCTGTAAGCCCTTCAGCCTAGAGGGTTGGTACTGGGCGAACTGCGGCCTTCCAGAGGTTCAAAGGATAATAGCGGCCCTCACAACTCCCTTCTTCACCATATCGTTGTTCTCTACAATATTGGTCTTAGTTGGACTTAAAGAGAACGATAAGAGGTTCTTCGCGTTTTCGTCGCTCTCCTTACTTTCGTTGTTGTTCCTCTGGTCCAATTACTTAAACTTGAACTACCCGCTCTCCTCGCCCCCTCCTCGGCTCCCCCCGTTGGGCTTCTCCGTACTCAGGGGGCAGTGGTTCTTCGTATTCTATCCTCTTTTGGCGACAGTAGCAGCACTGGTATTGGCATATTTTATGACGTTAAAGGATATATATGCCAAACTCAGCACCCTCTTCAGCTTCGCCGTCGCTCTATCCTCCGCGGCCCACGCTCAAGCGGCCTACGGCCTCCCTTTACCTCCGGACTCCTTCCACCTCTCGCTCGCCCTCCTCCCGGCCTCTGCAACGTTACTCTTCCACGCTGACGACAATGCCTCGAAGCTAACGGCCTTCTTCAACGTATTTGTAGCGTTCTCCCTCTTCCGCTTGTACCCGTTGCCTATCGGCAACGTGCCCAGCCCCTACTTTGGGATCCAAACTTCAACCGCGTTGGTCATGATCGCCATTTACGTGTACTCGTTGAAACGCGCGTTGAAGGGGCCCTTTCTGGACAAGCGCTTCTCTTTACATTACGTTTCGGTGGCCTTACTGACCGTCGCCTCTCTTTTAGACTTCGTCGACAATTACTTGTTCTTAAACGTTGTGACGCCGGAGGCCCTCTTGTGGGCTTTCTTAGCTGTACAGCTCTTGAGTGCCCTTAACTTCTCCTTGATAGTTTATATAAAGAATAAGGATAAACTGGGACTGCTAGGCCCTCTAATGCTCCTCGCGCCGGAGTCAGCGACTTTGGCGCCGGCGGTGCTAGCTGTCATAGACTTATTCAAGACGAAGAAAGCGTTTAGCGCTATTATGGTGTTAACGTCGGTTACTTTCGCAGTTGCGCTCCTCCACGCCTCTTGGCTGGAAGCGCGCTTCTACCAGCCCGTCGGGGAGGCGAAGTGGTTGGGGACCAAGACCGTTTCCACTTACTCGTATCGGGGTAACCTAACTGCTTATGAGCTGATCTCGACATTTGAGGTGAACGATACGCGGTACGAGGTCAAGAGTATAGTGAACGTCTTTATGGGTAAGTACGTACCCCCTAACGAGCCTGCCTTCTTCAGCTGGTCCGTGCCGCGCTGGGAGGGCTTGGGGAGCTGTGCCTTTAGCTTGAGGCCCTTGCCCCTGGGACAGCTGCGCTGTGCCCCGCTCGCGGCCTTCGCTTATCTGTACCCGGCTTTCGGGCTCTTGACGCTGTTGTTAGCTTATATTCTCCCTAACAAGCGGAGCTCACCCGGAGGAGCTGGTGAGGGGACAGAGCTCCATAGTGTCTGAACTAATATTGATAGCCATATCGATGGCGTTAGTAGCCACCGTGCTGGGCGTCGTCAACAAGGCCTTGGGAAACCTCGTCAGTCTTAAATTCCCTCTGAGGCCCCCGACGACCTTAGGCGTTTACGAACTGTTGCCGGGTTATGACTCGGCCAAAGGAAAGCTCATAGCCATCATCCTTATCGTTAGACAACCTATAACCATAACGGCAGTTCAAGTCTATTACGGCAAGGACGCGGTCTGTACGTTCGACTCGTTCGTGCTCTCCTCTTCCGTCGAGGCCAGCAGTTACGGCTGTAGGGCCCTCGTCCCCGCCGGCTACTACGGCCAAGAGAGTAA
This sequence comes from Ignicoccus sp., assembly GCF_056435145.1. Taxonomy (NCBI): domain Archaea; kingdom Thermoproteati; phylum Thermoproteota; class Thermoprotei; order Desulfurococcales; family Desulfurococcaceae; genus Ignicoccus; species Ignicoccus sp. The sequence goes on along the minus strand of NZ_JBWNMZ010000019.1, from coordinate 41,999 downwards.
AGACGCGGACGATTACGACGCCCTCTGCCCCGGCGCTCTCTACTTCAAGGTAGGCTGTGACCCCCCAGTCAAGGCCGTAAGCGTCTTGGACGTTGACAACGGCTGGTACTCCCCAGAGGGGGCCCCTGGGTGGGCCACTGTAGGGACCTTCACTCCCTCCTTCGTCCCTCTCGGGAATTTAAAGTGTGAGACGTACTTAGCCAACACCAGCGGCACCTTAGAGTTCGTGCGTAGGATAGGTCTGCTACAAAAGGTCCTTTACAACGGCACTGATTGGCTCTACGCGGTCTCCTTCAAGGCAGTGAGACTTTACAAGGGCACGTTCACCGTGCTGTTGTGGTGTCCCTCGTTGGATCTACCCTTAGATGACTTGAAAGTGGTCCTCAGCACGGACGCGGGCGACCTCACCGTTCGCCCGCCCAAGGGCGGGCTCATCTGATAACTTCCTACGGCGACGAACGACTATACATTGCCCCTCTCCGACACCTAACATCACCCGCACGACAGTAGGGGCTCGCGGCTTGAGGTCGGCGCGGGCTCAGTAAAAACAAAGTGAGACGAGAGTTCGTATCACGACCGTCGCTCCAGTCCCCGCTCAGACGGTCATCAGCTTGGTAGGGCTGGGCGGACACAGAGACTAAAATAAAGTTAGTGTTACGTACCTAACTCAAGGCCCGCGCGTCTGCTGAACCAACCTTGGTGGGAGAAACTCGGTGTTGGAACAAAGCTATCGGTAGTGTTCCGAACCAAATGCTGCCTCCGCTTCAGCTTGGTGAAGGAGGTTCGGGCTTCTGGAGGGGAAGTTTTATGGAGAAATGAATTGAAAGCAGTCGGGCGCGGGACGGTAACACGCCCCTCGAAGGTCGAGCAGATCGCATGGTTTACCCCGGTAAGTCGGGCGATGGGAGAGTTAACTGGCCGTTAACTCCACGCCCGGTAGAGTTAACCCGAACTAAGTGAGGCGCCCGGCGGGCCCGGAGATCCACTTCGCTACGAAGAACGCCCGCCGGCCTCGCGAACGTAAATTCATATATAGGTTTCTGGGCCCGGGCCCTCCCCGGGAAAACCCCGGCGCCCGGGCGGCCGCCAAGGGCCCCTTTAGCCGTGCCTTGGCACGTCCCTCAAGACGCGCCCAGTTAAGCCCACTCCCCAACGAACGCCGCGGTCTCACAGAGGGGCTCGCCCTGGTGGACGTGATGGTTGCCGCGTACTGGTGGGACTTGAACCTCGAACGCTTTTAGCGCCCTTCTCGCAAGGACGGCATTTCCTCAAGCAGGCCCCTCTGGCAACGGCCTAGGACGGGGACGAACTTCTCGTCTAGGAACTATAGCGTCGTCAAAGCCACTCAAAGCCTCACAGCCTCGTTCGCCAAACTCGTCTAGGACACAAGCCTTCGGGCCCTTCCCAATATCGTTGTCGAGGGAAGGAACCAGCGACGTATTTAATGACTTTAAGCTCTTAGCGACGAAGGCCTTATCCACGTAACTGCTGAGCGCCACCAAGTTACCACAGCGCTTAACCTTGTTTATAAAGTTGGCCAGCGCGCTGTCCACCCTAGCGACGAGCGCCGTGAGCAGCTCGGAGACCCCTCGGGCGATACGCACGTCCATCCTCATAATTGAGTAATACTTCAATATCTTCTTCATTTTTTAATAAGTTGAGCGCGGCCCCTCTGCACGCAAGTTCCTCCTCGGGCTACCTCCCCTAGCTTTTCTGCAACCTTCTTCGCTACGAAAGAGTGACACACCTCATCTAACACGACTGCTAGGGTCACGAAATACATCTTCAACTCCAACGCCACGTTGGTATCGCCGTCGACGAGAGCGGCGAACAACGATCATCTCCCACCCTAGTAACCCCCCGGGACGTCGTAGAAATTACTGGGGGCGCTCGGACTAGGCCCTCCGCAACCCTAGTCCCCTCCGGGACGCAAGATGAAGATCACGGGGACCAAGGTATAGTAGTACGCAAGCTTAGGCGGGCATCCGAGATGAACCTCCCCTCTGGGGGAGGGGAATTACAAAAAGGCTTAAGGCCTCGTCACTGGCGTAGTCGCTCATCGCTCGCGTGGGTCGGGCTCACAACTCATCGGCCGAGGGAGCTCGAGCGACGGCCCTCTCTACCTCCGGCCAGACCTTCTTCTTGTACATGTTTACACAACGAGAGAAGGTGGCTTTCGCCGTCTTTAAGCCAGTGTACTCCTTGCCCAAGTACTGTTTAGCCCTATCTAAGGTCTCTTTTATCTTCTGCTCTATGGTGGCTAGGTCAACGGAGCCGCTCTTGAGCAACTCCGCCATTTCTTCCCTCCCCTTCTTGACCTCTTCGAGCGCTCTTGCTATCGCCTCCTTCAACCTCTCAGCGTCGTCGACCTTCTGCAAGTTCTTGGTTTCTATGTCTTTGAGTTTACTTTCCATGCGGTCATATATGGACATGACGAGCTCTTCCAGTCCCAACGCCGCCTCCCCACTCGGCGGGTCGAGTAGTACTGGAGCTTTTACGACGGTTAGAACGCACCTAAAGTGTCTTCACGACTCTCGTGTTAAGAAAACTAACAGGCGAGCGGCCGTCCTTAAAACCAGTGGTATGTGAATGCTCATTATTCATAATATTTTTAGCTAACAGTACGGACAACGTCGTGGGAGACGTTTTGGAGTGCTCTACCCACGTACTGAGCGTGGGCACCAGCACCCTCAGGAACTTCCAGAGGGTGTGCACCAACCAGAGCCTGGCAACGGCGCTGCTCAAGCTGGAGCGGGGGGAGCTCGAGCTTCGAGACCTAGAGAGGGTCTTGTCCGCTTCCGGCCTGTCGTTGGACGACTTAGTTGATAATATAGTAGGGTTCATCAAGAACGACCCAGTCCAAGCGTCGGCCGAGCTTAACGCTTTAATAAAGAAGGCCGAGAACCTCTCGGACCTCAATGTTGTACTCCTTTGTAGCGACACACACGCGGGCCAGCTGGTTTGTAAGGCTCTGAAGGTTTACTTAGAGGGAGAAGGGGCTGAGGCGTCGGCATACGTCATAAAAGGTTTGGGCAAACACGGGACTTTCTACGAAGGGTTGGTGAACCTAATGTGTGCGTATAAAAAGATATTGGACAAGGAAGTGGGCGACTGCAGCCGTTGCGTCTGCGTGAACCCCACCGGGGGCTTCAAGCCGGAGTCTGCGGTAACGTACATCCTAGCTTTAACCGACAAGAGGACCGCAGACATCTATTACATCCATGAAGCCTTTAGAGATGTAGTATCCTTACCCATATTCCCGTTAGTCCCTCTGAAGACGCTGCTCTCCGAGGCCAGGTGGCTCGAAGGCCATTTGAAGGTCTTGAAGGAGTGTCTGGAAGGTAAGTCTTACTACCCTTGGAAGCCCTTGGAATTATAATCGGGGCCTCTGAAAAACCTCCCGTGAGCCGACACAAGGGGCGCTAATGCTGGCGTTCGAAGTGCTAAAGAGGATAGTTTCAGTCTACTCGCCCAGCGGCGAGGAGGGCGAGGCGGCGGAGGCGTTGGCGGAAGCCTTGCGGGAGCTAAGCGGCGGGACCTTGGAGGTCTGGAGGGACGGCGCCGGTAACGTCTTGGCCGCTCCCAAGCGGAAGTCAGAGTACTCGCTAGCCTTGATATCTCACATAGATACCGTTCCCGGGTTCTGGGAACCCAAAGTTACGGAGAACTCCGTAAGCGGGAGGGGGGCAGTGGACGCCAAGGGACCCCTGTCGGCCATGAGCGAAGCCCTAATCAAATTGGCCGAAGAGGGTAAGGACGTGCTGTTGGGAGCGATGGTCGGCGAGGAGGACGACAGCCGCGGGGCTAAGTACTTAAGGGATCACGGTCCGAAGTTAAAGTACGTGATAATAGGTGAGCCCTCGAATACGCGCGACGTGGTTATTGGTTACAGGGGCTATGCGTGGTTGGAAGTGAAGTGCAAGGCTAAGGGAGGCCACGCCTCGTCCCCCGAGGTCGGGGAGAACGCCGTGGAGAAGCTCTGGGACCTATATCAGTTAGCTAAGGAGAAGCTCAGCCCAGCTACTGTGAGCCTTACATCAATTAAGAGTTGGAACGCGTTCAACGTCCTCCCGACCGAGGTCGTAGCGCGTTTTGACGTGAGGTTTCCGGCATCCGTGAAGCTGGAGGACATTCTGGACACTTTTTCGGAGTGTGAAGTGAGCTTGAAGGACTGGTTGGGCCCCGTGGAGGTGAAGCCGACCTCCCCCGTACCAAGGGCTCTTAGGAGGGCTCTGTTGCGACAAGGCTTGAAGGGGAGGTTCGTGAAGAAGAGGGGAACGAGCGACATGAACGTCCTGGGTAGTTCCGTGGAGAGCATCGCGGCTTACGGCCCAGGCGCAAGCGAGCTCTCACATACTGAGAAAGAAGTCATAACCAAGGAGGAGCTCGAAACTGCAGTAAAGACTTACGTAGCGGCCGGAAGGGAGCTCGCCGATGACCTATGAGGAGGAGCTCCAGAAGGTTTACTCGAGGAAGGAGTTACTCTCTTCGTATCTATTGAAGTTGAGGGTGAGGAAAGGAGGATTCGAGAGGGTCTTGAAGAGGCCGGCGGCGTGCTACTACTTGTACAAGGGCGCTTTGGTCGACCCCTACGACACTTACATCCCCTTACACAGGCTCGCCGGCCTCGAGCGCTCGGAGGGCGCTTGCGAAGCCTTCGACCTAGCCTGGACGTGGGCTGTCGTCTGCGACTGCGGAGGGGGGCGGGCGGTTAGGGGACCTAGGGGCTACGCCCCGGTCTTCGCTCTGGGCGGCCCGCCCTACCCCTTGGTCAGCGGCGGCGAGGTCGTGGCGTGTTTTCCGGAGGAAGAGTGTTCGGGAACCTTGATCAAGAGGGGCCTCTGGTACTGGTATTACTAAGTTTGGACTGAAGAGGGTCCCGTCCGGGCGGGACCTTTAGCCCCCGCGTCCCGACCCTTCCGGGTGAAGGGTACGAGGTTCGTCCACGACACCGGCTCCCTCTTGGCCGGAATGCCGTCGCTGATGCCCGGAGAGAACTACACCACCCCGCTCAACGTGAAGGAAGTGAAGGACAGAGAGTCCAAGGAAGCCTTGAAGCTTTACGAGGCTAAGTTAAAGGTCTTGGAACCCGGCCGCGCGTACGTGGCAAAAGTTAGGAGGAGGTGCGAGGAGCTGGGCGAGAGGCTCAGCGAGGCGGACGTGGCGGTAGTGGCCCTCGCCCTCCAGCTGGGCGCTACCTTGTTGAGCGACGACTACGGGGCGTTAAACGTAGCTAAGAGCTTCGGCTTAAAGGTAAGGAGCGTGAGGACCAGGGGTATAAGAGGGGTAATCAAGTGGGTCAACTACTGCCCCTTTTGCAAGAGGGAGTACCCGCCTTGGGTGGGGGTCTGCCCCGACTGCGGCTCAGTTTTGAGGAGGCGCCCCTCGAACCTCAGGCCCCGAAGGGGGTAAGGGAAGGTCCCGTGAAGTACTTCGTGACGGCCTTCTCGAGCGTTATGGGTATAGGTTTGATGTTGAGCGTTGTTTACCAGAACCCGTTAGTCTTGGGAGTCTATTTCTTTGCCGCTTTGGTTGCCGGCTCCATGGCGGAGCTCGTGGGGAGGCTCTTGGGGGCCGCGGCTCCCGGACCCTAAAAACGTCCTTTTGGCCACAAGCTTCGGCGGACCCGTTGAAGGTCTGTTTGGTCGGGTACGGTAAGTTGGGATCCTCCGTAGCCAAGGGGTTGAGGAACGCCGGCGTGGAGGTAATAGTCTCTACGTTGCCTCCCACCGACGGGCTGGCACGCGAGGAAGGCTTTCCGGTAGTCCCCCTCAGCGCGTGCCCGGAAGGAGCTGAGCTGGTCATAGTCGCCGTCCCGCCCCCCGCGGTACCGTCGGTGATGGAAGGGCTGCGGGGCGCCGACGTCCCGATAACCTCCACGGCCGCTCTAGTGAAGTTAGAGGAGCTCAAGAAGTACGCCGATAAGGTGTACAGAGTCATGCCCTCGGTAACTGTAGAAGTCAACGAGTCTCCGGTGCTGGTCGCCGAGAGGGGAGGCGGCGCGGACTCGGCCGTCGAGGCCGTCTGGGGCAGGCTGGGCGAGGTCTACTGGGTAGAAGAGAGGACTCTAGACGCGGCCTTGCCCGTGGTGGGCTCGGGGCCGGCGTTACACGCCGAGTACTTCCGCTCGACGGTCGAGGCCTTAGTGGCGTCCGGCGTCGAGAGGTCATTGGCAGAGGAGTTGGCCAGAGAGTCCATACTAGGGGCGATAAAAATGCTGGAGAAGTACGATCCCTACGAGCTGCGCTCCAAGGTCGAAACTCCGGGGGGCATAACCGTTGAGATGCTCATGAAACTCGAGGAGGGGGGCGTTTTCGGTAAAATAGCTAGGGTTTTGGGCGAGAAGGGGAGGGAGCTCAGTCGATGAGCTCTTCGTCCTCGTCTTCCAGCTCCCTAACCCAGAGCTCCCTCCTGAGGAGCTCTCTGATAGCTACCCTGATAGCCTCGCTCCTAGAGGTGAACCTCCCCTTCTTGACCAGCTCATCTATGGCTTCTACGTAGGCTTCGGGCATCTTAACCGTTACCAGCCTCACGCCCTCACCCGGTGACTGCGTAGTATTGGGGTGTAGCTAAAAAGGGGGTGCGGGGAAGACGCGGGTATCATCTGAGGACTGTTTCTATAAACTCTTCTTCGAGCGGGTGAAGCTTGGGCGAGGGGAACACGAGCAAGTGCGGGGGACCGCCCAAGTCGTCGCTTGCGAGCTCCTCTACTGTGCTCACCCTTATAGCCTCGTCGTCCCAGCAAAGGCGAGCCATGGCAATTACCCTCCGCTCGCACAGCTCTCCGTACTCGCAGAGGAGCTTGGCCGCCTCCGGGGCGGTCATGTTCCTCCCGTAGCCAGTTTCCAACAAAACTATTGTGTGTAGATTCATTGCGTCGTTATCTTTTATGACTTTGTAAACCGACTCGGTGAACGTGATTCCGTCCTTAGGGTACATCAAAGTGACCGTCTTGCCAAAGCGGTACTGGGAGAGGCCGCTCTTGCTCCTTGCGGCTTGTAGCGCAGAGACGTTTGAAATTATCCGGATCTCATAGCCTCTCTTCTTCGCTTCCAACAAGAGCGCCGAGTGTGTGGTAGCCGCCATGGGGTCGCCGGGGACTACTAGCGCCACGCTCTTTGAGAACCTGAAGGAACCTTCCAGGACGTCTCTGTTTGCTTCCAGGGCGTCTTTCCTGAACCTCTTCACGCAGTTGAGCAGCCCTCCGGGAAAGGGACTCGTGTAAGTGTCTACCCAAACCTCTTCGGCCTCTAGAACAGCCCTTCTGACCATTTCGTTTAAGTGTTCGCACCGCAGGCCGGCCCCGACCAGCGCAACCCTCACCCCTTCACCACCTTCAACGACCTCTTGCACAAGTACAGCCCAACTCCTACGCCCACCACAGCCGCTACCGCGACGCCTATCATGGCGGCGATGAACATGGTTACGTCGGACGAGCAAATATTTATTGCTGTTGAATTGATATTTTGCGCGAAGGCTATGATCGCTTCCACCGTGCGACGGCTATAAGGGAGCCTCTTTAAAGCGGCACGAGCCCGTTTCCTCGCAACCTAAAAACTCGCACTTCAACCCGTCTCGGGAGAGGGCATTGAGCTCTATAGAAAAGTACTTCGGTAGGGAGCGTATGATCATAACTATAGACGAGGAGGCCACCATAGGCGAGGCGGTGGAGCTCATGCACGAGAACGGCATAGGAGCGCTCTTAGTCACCAGAGAGGAGGGAGGCGGAACGGCCGCTGCGGGGCTGCTCACAGAACGCGACGTGATAGCAGCTCTCGCCTTAGGCGCGGACCCCAACAGGGCTAAGGTTAAATATTACATGACGCCGTGGAAGGACGTAATTACCGTAACCCCAGAGACCCCCGTGAAAGACGCCCTCAGAATAATGGTAGAGAACGGAATAAGGCACTTAGTGGTCGTCGACGGGGAGAAGGTGTTGGGAATAATCAGTATGCGCGACCTCTGCGCAGCGCTGCTAGTTTAAACTTTATACCTTGGATTAACCTCAGCCTCAACCTAACTACATTTATCATTAAGCCCGCCCCTATTCCTACGAAGATCGGTTCGCTTAGCTTTATCATGGGGCCGTTCGGACAGAGCTTAGAGACCAAGTCCAGCAACGGGGCTGTGGCGAGGCCTACCAAGAATCCCAGCGCCGGCGCGACGCTGCCTCCTAAGTGGAGTAAGGGGAGGTAGCTAAAGGCCAACGCAACCTCCGCGGGAACGCTTGCCACCACGCTGGACGGGTAACCCCCGAAGAGGGGACTGGCCAGAGGCACCCCCGCGACCGCAACCAAGGCGAACGGGAGAGGCGCGAAGGCGATGGCGGGGTCGACGTAGAGAGCTGCCAAAAATGGGCCGATTGCCAGAGGGGGAATATAGAAGTACGCGCCCAAGAAGGCCGCGCCGGCGCTCGGGAGCGCGAACCAAGCCCACAACCGCTTCCAACAGTACCCAATTAACAAAGATATGACGACGGCTGCTGAGCCGGCCACCGGGTCCATTATAAGCACCGCTAGGGCCGCCAAGCCGTACGCCGCGGGGGGACGCTCCACGGCACGCCCCTTACTTCGCCCCTCTCCTTGAGGGCTTTTTCTGCCATTAGGTACTCCTTCAGCACCTCCTCCCTTACTAGCTCTAGCGCCTCAAAGCCTTCGATCTCTGGGAGGCACACGAGGGGGTTCAAGAGCAAGTAGAGTTCGGCCTCTCCTTTACCTCCAGGAGCTACAACGGCCACGTCCGCGCGTCCGACAACCCGCTTCATTCCGACGCCGTCCAAGTACTTAGCCAAGTTTTCTGCAAAAGCCTTCATGCAGGAGTTCTCCTTCCAATTCCCGATGTCTAGCGTGTAAGTGGTTATGCCCCTCTTCAGCCCCACCACCTCAGTGACCTTCTTGAGATCCTTCACTCTGAGCCCTCCCGGGCTGTACAAGGTCTTCCAGACCACCAACCGGGGGTCGTCCCCGGGGACGTACTCCCGGACGCCCTCAACCTCGGGGACTGCGAACTCCCCACCCTCAACCTCCACGGGCTCTCCTAACCCAAGGCCCTCCAAGCTCCACGAGGAGACTACCTCGTTGAGGGATAAGAAGGCTGTGCACTCGCACTGCCCCTCCCTTACCTTAAAGTACGTTCCCGGCCAAAAGACAAACGGGTTCAAGTCTAAATCTATTACGTAGGTTACCTTCTCGGAGCCCTCTGGGTTCCCGCTCAAGGGAGGGGCAGAGGGGTAATCTTTAATATAGGATCCGGGAGGGGCGCTCACGGTTACGAGAACCCTCTTCTCCTTGATAATAACTTCCCTCTTTACAGTTATTTTCTTCTCTTTGTTACAAGCTAAGATCTGGAAGGATGAGGCGAAGAGCGCCGCCGAAGGGAGTAACACCGCCTCTAGCCACGGGCTCAAGAGCAGGGCAGCCGCCGTGCCCAGGGCGGCCGAGAGGGTTACTCTCCTCCAAGCCTCCCCGACGCGGCAGCTCGCTCGGACCTCGTACTTCATTTATTACTCCCCCAGCGAGCCGAGAGGGGCGTAGGATGGCCGGTAAAAAGAAGTTCAGCGTGTTGGATCACGTCCTCGTCCCTCAGCATGTGAAGTTAACCCCAGAGGAGGCGGTAGAGGAGCTCAGGAAGTGGGGCCTCAGAGTAGAACAGTTGCCAATAATGAAGGCGAGTGACCCGGTAGCTAGGGAGCTCGACCTAAAGCCGGGAGACATAGTGAAAATAATTAGGAAGAGTGAGAACGCCGAGGAGGTAGTCGTATTTAGGTACGTAGTTGCAGGGTGATGGGCTTGTCTAGCGCGAGCACTTTTCCGACCCCGGAGGACCGTTGGGTCATAATGCGCGCCTACTTTAAGGAGAAGGCGCTGGTCAGTCAGCAGCTGGAGTCCTACAATAAGTTCGTCATGGAGACTATGCAGAAATTAATAGAAGAGCTAGGCGAGGTAGAACCCTTCGAGAGCGGGTACAAGCTAGAGTTCATCAAGGTTAGGTACGGAGAACCAATCATAAAGGAGAAGAGTGGGGGCACCAGGAGCGTGACCCCCACTGAGTGTCGGATACGCGACTTGACCTACGCGGCGCCGATATACGTTTACATGAGGCTCAAGAATCCGAAGGGCGAGGTTAAGGACGAGGGATGGGTAGAAATAGGGATGATGCCGATCATGGTTAGGTCGATCTTGGACCCCCTCTCTAAGAAGAGCCCCGAGGAGCTCGTGGAGGCCGGCGAGGACCCGAGGGACCCGGGGGGCTACTTCATAGTCGACGGCAGCGAGAAGGTAATAGTGACCCAAGAGGACTTGGCCCTCAATAAGGTGTTAGTAGACAAGGGCGGGCCTCAGAGCACCGTAACCCACACCGCGAAGGTGCTCTCAACCACCTTAGGTTACCGCGTACAAGTCATCGTGGAGAGACAAAAGGACGGCACCCTCCACGCGATCTTCCCGCCGTTGCCCGGCAAGATACCCTTAGTTATACTAATAAGGGCGCTCGGCGTCGAGTCGGACAAGGACATAACCTCCCTGGTGAGCTTAGATCCAGAGGTCCAGCAAGAGCTGTTGCCGAGCATAGAGCAAGCGGCCTCCGTGCCCACCGTAGAGGACGCGCTGGACTTCATAGGGGCCAGGATAGCGATAGGCATGCCCAGAGACAAGAGGATCGAGAGGGCAAAGCAAGTCCTCGACAACAACTTGCTTCCGCACTTAGGCAAGAAGCCGGAGGACAGGATAAAGAAAGCTATATTCCTAACACACATGGCCCGAAAACTCTTAGAAGTGTACTTGGAGAAGAGAGAGCCGGACGACAAAGATCATTACGCAAACAGGAGGCTCAAGCTGGCCGGCGACATGTTAGCGGCCTTGTTCCGGACGCACTTGAGGGGACTGTTGAACGACATAGGTTATCAGTTGGAGAGGTCAGTCCTCAAGGGGGAGGAGAGGCTCAAGCTTAGGATACTCATTCGTTCCAATTACCTAACCGATAAGGTGCGCCAAGCGCTGGCCACGGGCAACTGGGTCGGTAACAGGACCGGGGTCTCCCAGCTCTTGGACCGCACCAACTGGCTCAGCACGCTCTCTCACTTGAGGAGGGTAGTCTCCCCGCTGGCCAGGAACCAGCCCCACTACGAGGCGAGAGAGCTCCACATGACTCAGTGGGGAAGGATCTGTCCGTTCGAGACGCCGGAGGGACCCAACATCGGACTGGTGAAGAACCTAGCCCTCTCCGCTCACATCTCAGTAGGAGTTCCCGAAGAGGAAGTTGAGAAGGTGTTGGATGAGCTCGGTATGATAAGGATAGAGGAGGTGTTGGAGAAGGTCAAGAACGACGAGCCCGTTCCGGAGGAGGCCGTCAGCGGCGCGAGGGTGTTCTTGAACGGGAGGCCGGTGGGCTACTACAGGGACGCTCACGAGCTGGCCCAGAGGATAAGGCGCTTGAGGAGACAAGGGAAGCTTCACTACGAGGTCAGCGTCGGCGTTTACGAGAACGACGACGGGTCGATCAAAGAGGTTTACATAAACACCGATCCCGGAAGGGTGATGAGGCCCGTATTCGTGGTTGAGAACGGCGAACTGAAGCTCAAGCCAGAGCACGTAGAGAAGGTAAAGAAAGGCGAGTGGACGTTCAAGGATTTGTTAGTGAGGGGCATCGTAGAGCTCTTGGACGCGGACGAAGAAGAGAACGCACTGATAGCTATAGAACCAGAGGACATCACTCCGAAGCACACACACATGGAGATATGGGTGCCGGCGATATTCGGGGCCGTCGCGTCCACGATACCTTACTTGGAACACAACCAGAGCCCGAGGAACAGTTACCAGAGCGCCATGGCAAAGCAAGCGCTCGGCTTGTATGCCGCCAATTTCATGCTCAGAACGGACACGAGGGGGTACTTGCTCCACTACCCAGAGAAGCCCTTGGCTCAGACTAAACACCTTGAAGTAATAGGTTACAACAAAAGGCCCGCCGGACAGAACGCGGTAGCGGCGATCCTCAGCTACACCGGTTATAACATAGAGGACGCGATAATAATGAACAAATCCAGCATAGATAGGGGATTCATGAGAGCCACGTTCATGAGGCTTTACCAGACTGAAGAGCAGAAGTACCCCGGCGGCGCGGAGGACATAATAGAGAAGCCCAAGCCCGACCAAAGACTCGTCGGGATGAGAGAACCCAAAGCTTATGAGAAGTTGGACGAGGACGGTATAGTTGAACCGGAGACGTACGTGGCCGGCGGAGACGTGCTGATAGGCAAGTCCTCCCCACCCAGGTTTACCGAGGAGTACAAGGAAATGGGCATTCTGGAGACCAGGCGGAGGGACGCCTCCGTCGCAGTCAGACACGGTGAGGAGGGGGTGGTCGACACCGTAATTTTGACTGAGAATATAGACGGTATAAAGATGGTTAAGGTGAGGGTAAGGAGCTTAAGGATTCCAGAGATAGGCGACAAGTTCGCCTCGCGCCACGGTCAGAAGGGAGTCGTAGGCATGGTCCTCCCCCACTACGACATGCCTTACAGCGAGTTCGGCCTAGTGCCGGACATAATACTGAACCCCCACGCCTTCCCCTCCAGGATGACGCTGGGACAACTGATAGAGAGCATAGCTGCCAAGGCAGCTACCTTCCGCGGGAAGGAGGTCGACGCGACGCCGTTCTATAAGGAGCCTCTGGACAACTTGAGGAAGATATTGGTAGAGAGGGGCTTCCCGCCAGACGGCACGGAAGTTATGTTCGACGGCAGGACGGGCGAGATGATCGCCAGACCAGTATTCATAGGAGTAGTCTTCTACCAGAGGCTATACCATATGGTGAGCGACAAGATCCACGCCCGGGCCCGCGGCCCCGTTCAGATACTGACCAGGCAGCCTACCGAAGGGCGCACGAGGAAGGGAGGTTTGAGGTTCGGTGAGATGGAGAGGGACGTGTTGGTCGCGCACGGGGCGTCACAGCTGCTGGTTGAGAGGCTCCTAAAGTCTAGCGACGCCACCAAGGTCTGGGTGTGCGCCAAGTGCGGCCACATAGGCTGGTGGGACGCAAACAAGGGCAAGCCGGTCTGCCCGATCCACGGCGAAAGGGGAGAGATGTACCAAGTGGAACTCAGCTACGCGTTCAAGCTCTTGGTCCAAGAGATACTCAGCATGGGTATAGCGGCCAGGCTGAGGCTGGGCGACAAGTTCAGCAGGGTGTGACTTTTGAGGAAAAACTTAGCTTTTAAGCTAGGCCTCTGTCCCGTGGTACTCGCGTTAGAGCACATGGATCACGAGGCCAAGCGCCGGTACGCAAAACTTTACGACTCCTTGAGCGACACCCTCATCGAATTGGAGCTTCCATACAGCATATACCTATTGAGCGACATCAAAGGCCAGCGCGAGTGTTGGGAGGACGCTTTGAGGGAGTTAGGCGTCGAGTGGAACTGTCCCCACGCGCGGGAGTGCCCGGTAAAGAGGCGTCAGGCTTATCAAAGGCAAGAGCAGAGCAGCTGACGCCCGGGTATCGGGCGCGGAGGGAGCCGCAGAGCTCTCGATGAGAGCGCCTATCCGGTCTGGTCCCCCAAGAGCTCTTTCAAGGTCCTCACTACAGTCACCCCTTCGGGGACCTCCTTAGGGGGTTCGCGCGTCACGCCTGTGAGCACTAGGATTCCCTTGGCCCCGTTCTCCAAGGCCATCTTCATGTCAGTCTCCATCTTATCTCCTATTACCACCACTTCCCTCTCGCCGCCGCTCGCCACCTCGAACGCCTTCTTGCTCGGCTTACCAACAATTATAGGTTCCTTTCCGCTGGCAACCCTTATGGCCTCCACCACGCTCCCCGCGCCGGGCACGAGGCCCCTCTCCGTTGGGTAAGTCTTGTCGGCGTTGGTTGCGACGAAAAGGGCTCCCTTCCTTATCATTGAGACCGCTCTCGCCACCTTGTCGTAAGTCAAGAAGACGTCCAACCCCGCCACTACGGCTTGTGCGAGGTCTTCGTTTTCCGTCAAGTGTATACCGGCCGACGCCAGTTCCTCTGCCAGTCCCAAGGGACCGACGGCGAAGGCGGTCTCAACCCCCTTCTCCTTAAGGAACTGGGACGCTATGTAGGCCGAGGTGACCACCTCCCCCTCCAAGCCTAGCTCCTTCAACCTTTTAGAAACCTCCCAGCGAGAGGTGGCCTTGTTCGTTAAGAACACTTTTTTACCCTTTAACTTTTTTATCACATCTACGTTATCCCAGATTATTTCCCTATCCCTCCATACCACGCCGTCCAGATCTATTATCCACCTCAAGGAGGCTTCCCAAACTAAAATATTTGTCAAAGGCCTTATCTCTCGAGAGAGCCTTGATAGATCCGAATGCTCCAGTAAAGTACTTCGCCAAGATGGGTTGGGTAAAAGTGGTGAAAGCTGACGAGCCGTTGAGGAACGCGGCAAAAATGATGATAGAAAACGGAATAAGGCACTTGCCGGTGGTCGAGGGCGACAACCTAGTGGGCTTCATGTCTATAAGGGACGTGATGGAGGTTATAGGCAGTTATAACTCAAAAGAACTGCTCGAGAAGGATGTATACAACTTCATGAGTAAGAAGGTCATAGCTGCGGCTGCCGACGACCCCCTCTGGGAAGTGCTGAAGGCTATGGCGGAGGCGGACGTGGGCGCGGTTCCTTTGCTCGAAAACGACGGAAAGGTGGTAGGTATATTCACGGAGAGGGACGTCGTCCTCAGCGTAGCTCCGGAGCTGGAGTGGGAGGACAAAGCAATGAAGTACGCTACCAAGAACTTGAAGGTAGTGGAGCGCGGGACTCCCCTTGCAGACGCCCTAGAGATAATGAATGAAATGAAAATAAGGCACTTACCGGTTGTCGAGGACAGCAAGATCATGGGGCCCGCCTTGGGCGTACTCACGGCGTTCGACGTCGTAAACTACGCCCTCCGCCACAAAAACGAGCTCCCGGAGGCCCTCGAGGAGGCCTCGGCCGAAGAGGTCATGAGCGCGTTGAGCTACGTCGTGGAGGAAGCCGAGATGAGGGAGGCCCTCGAGGCCCTCGGCATGTCGCCGACGGACTCTTTGTTGCTCTTGGGTGATGACAAGGTAGTGAAGGGCATAATTACGGATAGGGACGTAATGTTAGCGACGGCGCGCTACGTAGAGAGGTTGGCGATGCCCTAAAGAACTCCGTTAAGGAATTTTCTTGGGACCTCTCAGAGATGAGCGACCTCCCTATGGTAGTGAAGTACCGACCAGTACCAATAAAGGAACTCCTCCGCAAGATGAAGGACGAGGTCAGCATAGCCCTCGACATGGCTTTCTATTCGCTAATCTACGAAGACAAAGACGTGGCCCAAGAGGTGGAGAAGATTGACGTCGACGTGGATAACGACTTCAACTTGTTGGCCCTACAATTGATGGTGGCCGCGAGGGACCCCGAGGACGCGGAGAAGCTTTTGCCTGCCCTCAAGTTGGGTATGTCGATGGACTTAGCCACGGAGGCTGCTTCAGACATTGCGACGACCGTCCTTAAAGGATACAAGGTACCGAAAGTAGTTAAGGCGGCCTTAGAGATAACTGAGGAAATATATGTAAAGCTCGTAGTTAATGAGAAGCTCGTGGGCACGAAGGTAAAGGAACTCAAGGAGAAGTACGGGCTCATAGACGTTATTGTGCTGAGGAGGGGCGGCGTGATGATAGTTAACCCTCCGGAGGAGGCGGGGTTAGAGTTGGGAGATATAATAATCATAAGGGGTGATAGGGAAGACGTTAAGAAGCTCATGAAGGATATCGACATGGAGTTGGTGGTCCCCGAAGAGAAGTTTACTGAGAAGGAGAAGGAAGTCGCGTTCAGGATAGCGCTACTTAAGAATATGACTGAAATAGCTTTTGATCTAGCGGTCTACTCGATGCTGTACCAAGATCCGAGGGCGGCAGAGGAGGTGTTAGAAATAGAAAGCTTCATGGACGAGGAGTCGGCGAAGCTAGAGATGGAAATAATTAAGAACACTGCGGAAAGTCAAGAGATATACACCAGCACAGTACTGGTGAGATCTCTAGAAAAGATGACTGACGCGGCCACCAGCATGGCTCAGATGGCGTTGGTAGAGAACGAGGTACATCCCATACTCAAGGAGGTGGCCGAAGAAGGGGAGGAAAGGATACTAGTGCTCCAAGTGGTTAAGGAGTGTGAGGCGACTGTAGGACAGTTGGAGGAAATAGCCGACGGCACAGCCTTGGCGATTTATCTTGACGGTATTTGGATTCCCTTGCCCAACGCTTCTACAGAACTTAAGAAGGGCATGAAGGTGCTATTGAAGGTTTTCAACAAAGAGTTGGAATTCCCCGAGTGCATAAGGGTGCTTTAAGGGCCTATATAGAAGCACCTCTTATCTCTATAGTCGTGGATGAACCTGTCGGCAAGCGTGTACAAGTACCGTGCACTACGGGACTTATGCTTTAAGGGGCTCACGGAGACGCTCACCAAACTCTTCAACTCGCCTATTCCGGCCTCATACAAGGGGACGTCGAACGGCAAGACCACGAAGTTATCGGCCTCTATCCTCTCGCACACGGGCGTGAACACGCTCTTGGCCCAGTTGACTGCATCCATAGCCGGCCTCACCATGTTTACCACTAGCGCGCCCACGCGCAAGCCCTTTAACTTCGGGTGAATGAGGTTAGAATTTAATAGTTCTGCGCTCCACGGAGAGGGATCCACAACCATTACTAAGTTCCCCGCCGTCGCCCTTACGTGGTTTATGGACAGGGAGAGAGGACCGAGGGCTACCCAAGTTATGGCTGGGTAATCGTTCATTATGTATTCGTACTCGGTTTTGAGGGCGGCTACGAGCTCCCTGCACCTTTTGATGTATTCCTCTGGCTTTTCATACATGAGGTTGAAGTATTCGTCCACTATCCCTTTGTCTATGTCCTCGTAGCTCAACGCGGGAAGCACGTCTATTTTCGACGTGGGGCTTAAACTAACCGAGTGTAAGGATATGTTTTTTAAAGCCTTTTTAAAATCTTTACTGGTTATTACCTTAACCAATGTTTGCCCCCTCAAGGGTAAGCTCTTAAAGGCCCTCTGAGTTAGACGGGGGTTGATGACGTCCCAGTCGACTACTGCTACTCGAGCTTCTTTAATGAAAGCTATGAGGCTGGCGATTTCGATGGTCATCGTCGTCCTGCCCGCGCCCCCTTTGGTAGATCCAAAGCCTATTACCTTGTAGTCGTCCCAGGGTTCTTCCAGCCACTCTTTCTTCTTGAACAACGGCAGCACGTCGCCGGCACCCTCTTCCCACTGAGCCTAGGCCTATGGGAAATTAAGATTGGGTATATATTGCTCTCTAACCCCTCGGTGAAGGACCGCACACCTCACCTTCTCAGCAGAGTAGGGGCCTCCTCATTGGAGGTCTTGAGCAACATGATTTTCTTCTTGATCAAATAGTACTCAATGCCATCCATAATTGCCTTCACGCTGGCCTCTATTATGTTCCTCGACACGGCGGTCGTGGTCCAGAACTCCTTACCGTCGGTAAAAGTTATCTCGACCCTTACGTCGCTCTCTGTATGCTTGGACGCCTTGGGCAAGTGAACCCTGTAATCTATTAGCTTCACGTGGGAGGCCTCCGGGGCCAGCTTGTCCAAGGCCTTTCTCAACGCCTTGTCTATGGTCTCCACGGGACCGACGCCCTCGGCGGCTTCCATGTGGACTTCCGCATTTGAGAGCTTCACCACCCCCCAACTTCGGGAGCTCTCCTCGTCGCCCTCGCTCACCACCTTCCACTCCTCTAGTTTGAACGGCTTGCCTCTAAGCCCCATCTCCTCGAGCAGTATCAGCAGTGCCGACGCGAAGGCGTTGTCGAAGCTATATCCCTTGTTTTCTAACTCCTTTATCCTCTTCAATGCCCTCCTTAGAGCGATGTCGTTTTTACTTATTACTATCCCCAGCTCTCTCTTAGCCCACCCTATCAAGTTAGCCGCACCGCTGAGCTCTGATATGGCTAACCTCCTCTCGTTGCCCACGCTTTCGGGAGGGACGTGTTCGTAGGCTCTCGGATTCTTGAGGACGGCGTCTACGTGTACGCCGGCCTTGTGCGCAAAGGCGTTGTCGCCCACGTAGGGCTGGTAAGGGTTAGGTGGCAGGCCAGCGAGGTCGTACACCATTTTAGACAAGTGTTTCAACATCCTCAGCCCTTCTGGGTTCTTCAAGGCCTTTATGCCCATCTTCAACTCTAGGTCTGGCACTACCACACACAAGTCTGCGTTGCCTGTCCTCTCTCCTATACCGTTAACGGTAACGTGGACGTGTTGGGCCCCGGCGAGTACCCCCATAATGGTGTTTGCTACGGCACAGCCGCTGTCGTTGTGCATGTGCACGCCTAGGGGCCTCCTAATGACTTCTTTCACTTTACTGACTATTGTGTAAACTTCGTGGGGCAACGATCCCCCGTTGGTGTCGGCCAGCACTATTCTGTCGGCTCCAGCTTCTTCTGCAGCCTTCAACACTTGGAGCGCGTATTCCTCGTTTTCCTTAAATCCGTCGAAGAAGTGCTCAGCATCGAAGATGACCATCCTGCCGTTCTCTTTAAGGAACTTTATAGTGTCATAAACCATTTCTAAGTTCTCTTCTAACGAAGTTTTAAGTACGTCTTTGACGTGTAGGTCCCAACTCTTCCCGAAGACTGTTACCCACCTAGTGTCGGCGTCGAGGACCTTCTGGAGGAGCGGGTCGCTGGAGGCCTTGAAGCTCTTCCTCCTCGTAGATGTGAACGCGACTATTTCGGAGTTCACGAGTTCGTACTTCTTTATCTCTTTGAAGAACATCTCGTCCTTGGGGTTGCTGCCCGGCCAGCCGGCCTCTATGAAGTGCACGCCTACTCTGTCTAACTCTAAAGCTACCCTTATCTTAGCCTGTAGGTCGAAGTTTATCCCCCTCGCTTGTGCTCCGTCCCTCAAAGTGGTGTCAAGGACCTCTACTTCTTTAGGGACATGAGTTTCGAAGAATTTTACAACCACCCATTTCTCCTGCCCAGCGGGCCTCGCGAGGGGGTAATTAAGGGCTGAGGCTATCAAATATAGAACTTGAGGAGAATTAAGCCTCGGGAGTAGACTTAATGAGCGTAATAATATGTACCAGCTTGAGCGAGTGTCTGGAGCGACTGGACAAGGAACTAAACGACGCAGAAAGGGAGGCTGAACTGATCGCTGGCTTGTTGGAAAGCTTGGACGAGAAGGAGGCAACCTTCGAAGAGTTCGTCAAAAGGTTCGGAGGGAGTGAGAGTGAGGCGTTCTACCACACAAAGGTAGATTCGTTCGAGATATACGTTCAACCGCACCCCTCTAAAATGAGAGAGGAGTTATCCAAAAAGGCTAAGGAACTAAGCGATCTAATAGAAAAGTTAAGGGCCTTGAAGGAACTAATAGAGAAAATAATCGAAACGCTTAGCGGTCTCGAAGCGGAGGCAACGATACTGATCGATAAGGAGACGGTCAAGGTCTTCATAAACATAAGGTGGGGGTGATGAGTGATGGACTTAGCCGCTACTTCGAGAATTTTTATAGACGTTGCTAGCAAGCTGAGCCTCTTGTACTATGCCAAGAGAGTTGGTAGGACCACGCTTACGATTTCCGAGCTCGCCCGTTTGAGCGCGGAGAAGTCCAAGGAAGGCCTCTGCGTTCTGTTCAGGCCCCACACTGTAGGCGGCTACGTACTGGCTTGTAACGGCCAAGTGGTAGCTATAGCGATAAGGGAGCCGCCGAGGGTCGGCAACAAGGCCTTGGAAGCGGTAGACGACAACCCCCTTCCGGGCGACCTCTACGTTATTCCCAAGGAAGCCCTTACGGACGCTTTGAATAAGATGTTTGCGAATAAGAGGATAGCTGAGAAGAGCACTCAACTATTAACGACGCTTAGCGAGATAGCCCAGAAGCTTTTGGAGGCGAAGTTGGAGAAGGAAATGAGTGTGGAGGAACTCGCACGGAGCTTCGACGTCAAGGAGTTGGAAATATTTGACCTAATAGATACCATTACCCTTACCGACGAGATCGCCTACTACTTAGAAAAAATGGGGTACACCGTGGAGACCGGTACTCCAGAAGAACTCGGAGGACACTACGTAGTGGTGGTCAAGGTTCACGACGAAGTACCCATTGAAAGGTTGGCCAAGGATTTAATGGATGTTGCCACAAGGTGTGACGCTAGGTCCTTGATAAAGTTGATAGACAAGGACGGTAAGGAGTACTATTTCGACCCTATGTTCTTCAAGAACATAAGCAAGCTTCTCGAGAAATTGCCCATAGATCTGAAATACATGTACATTAAGGCGCTGGGTCCTGACGAGGCCGAGTTTAACTTGATTCTCTCTTCCGATGTGACCACCATATCTATGGGGAAGTTTATAGGCTTGTTAGAGAAACTAACTAAGAAGAGGAAGTTACCTTGGAAGAAGGTAAAGATATCCATATACACCCCTACTAACGTCTACAAGTCGCCCGACTAACCTCCAAAAATCTTCTTAATTTTGTAGATGAGCACCTTTATGAAGGAGGGTTTCTGACCGTCGTAGCTCACTAGGTTGCCGCAGTAGGGACACTCCTTCAACGTCAAGTCGGCCCCACAGTTCCAGCACTTGGGCTCAGTGAACGGGAGCCTCTCCCCACACTTCGGGCACTTTACGACGTCGAAACTCAAGTCCTTCTTACAATAGGGGCACTTTACTTCGACGTTGTTCAACAAATTATCTACAAGAGCTTCGATCAATCTATCTATAGCGAAATCGTACTTTATCGCTACCACGAGTCCGTTATTTTTGAACATTAGCATGTGATAGTCCTCCGGGTAATAGATTTTGCTTTTCTTTTCTTCGCCCAAATTCAACTTGAGGGTGAGCTCATTTATCCTGTCATGAAGCGAGGAGGCCACGGCTGCTATGTATTCGGCGTTTTCTTTTTCCGTGCCCTTTATTAAGTACGGCAGACCTTCCGAGCTTACGGCTACGTAACTGACGTCTTTGAAAGAGCCGACCTTCTCAACGAACGTTTTGAGCCTGTCGTTGCTCAAAACTGTCTACCGTGGTAGCGTCTAGGCTGAAGGTTTTAAAGAAATTAAATCGTCCACCTCTCTGGGTTCGGTTAAATGATTGGTGAATTGATGAGAAGGGTGGCTGAACTGAAGAGGCGCCGCAGAGCGTTCATCATAGCCCATAACTATCAACTCCCAGAGGTTCAAGAAGTGGCAGATTTCGTCGGAGACAGTCTTGAAATGGCTATGAAGGCCGAGGAGGTGGACGCGGATGTGATAGTCGTTGCTGGAGTCAAGTTCATGGCGGAAGTGGCCAAGCTCCTCAATCCAGACAAGGTCGTTCTGCACCCAGAGCCCCGGGCTGGTTGTCCTCTGGCGGACCACATGACGCCAGAAATAATTAGACGGTTCAGGGAGAACTATCCGAACGCCCCGCTCGTGACCTACGTCAACTCCAGCGTTGAAGCCAAGGCTTTGAGCGACTACGTAGTTACGAGCGCTTCTGCAGTCAAAGTAGTCTCTAAGTTAGAGGACGAGACAGTATTGTTTGGGCCTGACAAGAACTTGGCCAAGTTCGTTGCTCACAAGACAAATAAAGAAATAATAGCAGTGCCCCCGTGGGGCCACTGCCCGGTCCACGAGTTCTTGGTCTCCCCCTACTATTTGACAAAGGCAAAGGAAGAACACCCCCTGTGCAAGCTTTTGGTTCACCCCGAGGCGCCATGGGAGAGCCAGAAGATGGCCGACTTCGTGGGGAGTACGAGCCAGATGCTGAGGGCGATAGGCCAGCTAGGCGCTAAATGTTACATACTAGGGACCGAAGAGGGTTTGAGCTACCGGGCAAAGAAGATGTACCCGGACGTAGAGGTTCACCCTCCTGACGCGCGCACAATATGCATAGATATGAAAAAGGTAACGTTAGATAAGATAGTTAGAGCGTTGGAGACCTTGAAACCCCGAGTGGAGATAGACGAGAGGGTGGCCGAAAGGGCGCGAGAGGCGGTCGTCAGAGGCCTCGAGTTGGCGAGGTCTTGAGCCTCCTCTTGCCCTCCTCCCTAACCTCCTCGAGGCTCACCTTGTCCAAACCGCCCTTGGCCACTACGTCCCTTTCTAAGTCTAACTCGGTGTAGACGCCCAGCTCTCTCAGCGCGTTGTTGGCTTCTTCGAGATCCGTGCTCCCCCTTACGGCCTTAGCCATAACGCTGTCTATCGAAGCGGAATCCAAGAAGAACGTAGTTGCCGTCAGAGGACTTAGGAAGAGCGTCCTCGAACCCCTACGTATTTTCTTCTCTCCGAATTCGCCCAAGGCTGCTAATATGCCCATTTTCGACGCCTCGGTGTGCATTTCATTAACTACCCTCAGGCAATCCTCAGCCTCTTCCTTGGACAGGACGAACCCTCCTTTGTTGCCTCCCGCCCTCCAGACCTCGGCCACTCTCTCAAGTACCTTTCGGGGAGGTAGCTCGCC
Source organism: Ignicoccus sp. (assembly GCF_056435145.1). Lineage (NCBI taxonomy): Archaea > Thermoproteati > Thermoproteota > Thermoprotei > Desulfurococcales > Desulfurococcaceae > Ignicoccus > Ignicoccus sp. The sequence continues at coordinate 19,545 of NZ_JBWNMZ010000019.1, read as the reverse complement.
GTCGCAGCCCGGACCGAACACGGCGACCCAGCTCTCTATTTCTATTTCCTTTACGGCTGCCAAGCAGACCGAATCGGCGAGCGGGCTCCAGACCTCTTCGTCTTCTGGACGGGCTAAGACGTCCCCTCCGGCGTCTACGGCTATAAGTAAGTCGGCTCCGGTGAGCTCGATTGCCTCCTTTAACCCTTGCTTTACTCCTTCGACACCCCTGTTTAGGTCTACCAAATAAACCTTCCTCCCAGTTGCCCTAGCGAGTATGGACGCTTGAGGGACGACCACCACGCCATTCCTAACCGCGTACTCGTCGCCGTCCGCGACCCACAAGTTATTGCCGACGAGTTCAGCGTTCTCCAACTCGTCCAAGGGCAGGGGGCCGGGCAGGGGGTCTCTGACTAGACGTTCCCAGACGACGCTTCCCAAGAACGCCTTCCCCCCGACGCTCTCGACCCACTTGCTGACGCAGTAAGCGGCGGCCACGTCGCCCCCGCCGCCTATCCCTACGACCATCACCTTCTTTCCGCGTAAGGGGCATTCCAAGAGCGCGTCCCCCTCTTTGGCTGCGCCGAACGTTATTACGACGCCCCGAGAACTTCCGCTCGCGCGTGAGCGGGCAGGGACGATCTGAGCCAAGCTCCCGGCGATGATGCCTTTGGTGGAGCGAAGGCGACGCCAACTCCTCCTTAAAGACCGCCGGCCCTAGCCTTACCCGGGTAGTACTATATGAGGAGACTCGCTGCGCTCCTAATGCTAATGACAGCCCTAGCGTTGGCAGCAAAGGTAGACGTAAGGATAGTTACCAGTTCTAACCCTGAGAATTCAGAGGCGTACGTTGCCCTCGTCAGCTTCGTGAAGACTTGGCCGGAAGCTTTGAAGTACTTACCCAACCCTTCCGACTGGTCCGTGGGGATGGGTCTAACCAGCCCACCGAACCCGAAGACGTTTTCTGGGATACTCTTGGTATTTGATAACAACGCCTCTACTGGAAACATAACAAGGGACAAAGAACTAGCCAATGCCTACATAAACAACGTAATATTGCCAGCAATAAGGGACAAGCTGAGGATAGGGATCATCGTAGGCCCGAAGAGCACTCTAGGTCAGCTTGTGCTGTATAGGCTCGGGCTGTTAATACCGACGGTCCCCAAGAACGTAAGCGGCCGGCTGGTGGCCGTCCCTGCGTGCGCGGAGAACGTGAAGCCGTTGAGGCCGACCGGCGTGCACCCGATATATTCTAACGTGAGTGCCTTGCCCTCATCTTGTTGCATGGTCTCCCTAGTACCCGACCTAGTCGCTCCCGAGAGCATAGCTTCCGACAACAAGTATTGTGTAGTTATAAGGACTAATAAGATATCAGACGAAATGATTATATTGTCTTGGGCTGACATATTTAGGGACGTGGCCGGCAACCCCAACGTTCAAAAACTCTTGCTCAATGTAGTAAAGTACTTGGCCAAGGAAGAGTCCGCTAAGTACCCCTATCAGCCCCTCACCGTAACTGTCACGAGTACCGTAACCCTTACCGAGTTTGAGACCCTCACTCACAACGTAACCATTATAGTAACCAGTCCGCTCACCCTCACTACAACTGTTACGGTCAGCAACACAGTTACGGTAACTAAAGCCGTTATAAACAACGTAACCGTAATAAAAACCGTAACCACGACGGTGTACGAAACCGTGACCTCGTTGCTGACAGTTACCAGCACTTTATTAAAGAACATAACGAGTACCTATTCAGTAACAACCACGGTTACCAGCGAAGTACTGAGGACCGTAACCAGTACTATAAACAAAACAATAATGACCACAATAACGAACATAAAGAAAGTTGTAGACGCTGCGACTTTGGGAGCCGCCTTAGTCCTTGGCATAGTCGTTGGTATAATAGTTATGCTAGTGACCCTTCGCAGAGGGGAGAGAGGCCGTGGTAAGAGCGTGTTAGAAGAGTGGTAGGGTCGACGCACTTTTTAGCTCCAGTAACTCTTCCCTGAACAAGATTTGGTCCCCCACTACCACGAGTTCCGCCTCCTCGTGGCCTACCCACAGCGCCGCCCTAGCTCCCACGGCCAGCTTAGGCCCCTCCTCGCCCAAGAAACCCCAGCACGAGGCGTCGTCGTGCTTGGCCCTCAACCCCTCGTTCCAGTAGTGGGACCTCATCAAGAGGGTCGCCACGGATTCCAGCGCGTCGGGGCCCCAGCGCCCCGTAAGGGGGCTCAGTATAGCTTTTCGGAGCTCTGGCGGGATGGGACTGGATGCGCCTAACATCGCGTACTCCGGCATGAACGATGCCAACTTAATTTTCTTCGCTTCCCAAGTAGTTACCCAAAAGGGGTTGAGCATTATGTTGTTTGACACTTTGTCTTCCAGGTCCTCCACAGGCCACTTGCCGTACTTGAGTTTGTAACCGTACGAGGAATCGGCGTCCAAGCTTCTGACCACCACGGCCCCTCTATCCGGGACCTCCTCGGGAGGGGCTAGGGGGTCCAATACGAACGGCCTCTCCTTCACCTCGACCAAGGCTGCCTTCGTCCCCTTGGGGGCAATTACTGTTCCAACTCCCTTCGTTAAGAGGGAGTCCACCCACTCGGGCCTCGGAACGGGGTCCTCAAGGAGCTCTTCCCATCTTTTGAACGGTTTGAGAACCACCGTACACTTGAGCGTCTTCACGGGCAAGCCCTTGCAGTCGAACAGCTCCCCGCCCTCTCCTCCTTCAATTCTTCCACTCCTCACGTGAAGGGTCTCCTTGTTTGCACAATTTATCAAGGTAATTTCAGTCATCGCGTTTGCCCGACTTTTAAGCCGGTGAGGGAGGAAAAGCGTGCTGATGAGGAGTGTCGCCCCCTGAGTTCCGGGTTGATGAAGAAGGCGTTGAATGCCGAGGCGATGAGCGGGGTGGTGTGTGGTGAGGCGGTGATCGCAGCTAACGCGAGCGAGCCCTTACTCGTACTCTATGGTCGCCGGAGGCTTGGGCGTTACGTCGTATACTACCCTTTTGATCTTCGGGCTGAGTTGCATTATCTTTTCCGCAATCTTCTCTAACGTGTCTTTATCTAATCTGAGTACGTCCGCCGTCATGAAGTTATCTGTCAGGATCGCTCTAATTGAGACTGTGTATTTTCCTCCTTCGCGTTCGTTGACCTCGGCGACGACGTGCGTTACTTCTTTATCCTTATGAATTATCTCCTTCCAATACTCGAAGACTTCGTTCCAGTCAAAGCTCTTGAGGAGGGCCACCGGGCCGTATGCCCGTATGTCGCCCTTGACTCCGGTAGCCTTCACGCCCTCAAACAAGTAAGCCTCTGGGTTGTCAGAAACCTTAGGTCCGATTCGGTCCTCCCATATGGCTGCGAAGTACTGGCTGGGCTCGAACTTCTCCAGCTCTCTTTCTACTACCTCTGTAACGTCCTTGAGAAGCTTCAGCTTCTCCTCGGTGACGGGGCCCGGTATCCGTACCAACAAGCCCGGGCCCGGGAAGGGTTGGCGGGAGGCTATCTCCTCCGGGAGCCCTAACGCCCTGGCCACGGCCCTTACTTCGTCTTTGTAGAGGTCTACTAGGGGCTCTAACAACTTGAAGCCCCACTTCTCCCTAACGTTTATCCCCAGCTGTTCCAAGACGTTGTGTTGGGTCTTGATCCCCCCGGTGGTTTCTATCCAATCCGGGGCCGTGGTACCTTGTACTAGCCAGCTGGCCCCCCACCTCTTGGCCTCCTCTGAGAGCACTTGATAAAACACCTCTCTGAACGTCTTTCTCTTTTCTTCTGCGTCGCTTAATCCCTCTACCGCTTTGAAGAAGCGCTCTTTGGCGTCAATTATTTCTATAGGCATGACGTCTTTGAGGACTCCTTTGACCCATTCCGGCTCGTTTTTGCGCATGAACCCGGTATCAATGAATATTACCTTTATCTGTTCTGGACCTAGAGCTTTGTAGGCGAGGGCTGCAGCAGTCGTTGAGTCCACGCCCCCGCTGACTGCTGCTAAAACCTTTTCGTTTCCAACGAGTTTCCTTATTTCTTCTGTCTTTTTCTTGATAAAGTCTTTCGCGTTGAACACGAACTTCCCTTCGAAGCTGCTCTGGGAGGGAGCTATGAGCCTTACTGTACCGCTCTTAAGCAAGCGTTACTAGTCGCTAACGCGCGAGCGGGCGGGGAAAGTTGATAGCCAGTGTGGACGTGACCCTACAAGTAACAGAGTTAAAGAAAATTAGGGTCTGGAAAGGCGTGTTCGCGGCGAAGATAGTCTTCGACGCGTTCAAGAGCGTTGACGTAGACCCGGACTTTCCCTTCCACGTGATCCCCCCAGAAAAGCTCAGCACGGAGGTCAAGCCGGGCTCTCAAATTTCCTTCAAGGTGAACTTCTGGGGCGAGGGCGTTAACGCCCCCGCCAAGCTGGCCGAAGGGCTGCTGAATTTAGAATACACAACACCAGTAAAAGTGGACGTAAAAACTGTGGAAGTGGAGCCCCCTCCTAAGGGGATCGAAGAGCCCGTCGCGATATTCTTCCGGGTGACCCACGGTCCCACGCTTTACCGCTTCCACGGAGCGTGGGTCCCCTTGCCTTCAGCCCCCCGCGCAGTGTACTCTTTGTTTAAGAAGATGAGCGAAGTTACTGGCTCGAACTTGAAGGATTTTGCGGACTCTGCTTCTTCCAAACTGGAAGTGGTTGGAGGTCGCCCCCGCTTCTCTATGTTTAAGATACACAAGGGCGACGAGATCCCCGCGTTCTCGGGTAACGTTAGTTACTACGGCATTATGGAGGAAGACTTGGCGCTCAAACTGCTGTGGGCGCTCAAGTACTCTCGATACTTCGGGCTAGGTTCCAACGCCAGCTTGGGTTTCGGAGAGGTTAAAGAAGTTAGGGTGGAGAAGCCTCCGTTCGAAGATCCGATAAAGAGATACCTTACTTCAAGTACCTTCTCCTAAAGCTGATTATGCTGTCCATGAGCCAAGCGTCTATGAATCCTCTGGCCATCTCGTCGCTGGGGAACCACTCGCTTTCGTAACTGCTTATGGCCTTATCGTATATTGCGTTGGGACTCCTCCGCCCTACTACGCGCATGGTGCCTTTGTACAACTTCACCCTGACGTCTCCGTTAACATTCTTACTCAACTCACTTAGCGTACTGTCGAGGGCGATCCTTATGGGGTCAAACCAGAGCCCCTCGTAAACTAGGTCCGCCCAGTAGGAGTCCAGAGCCCTCTTGACTCTGTACTCCCTCTTGTTGAGGACTAACTTCTCTAAATCCTTCTTGGAATTTATTATTGTAAGGGCAGCCGGCGCCTCGTAAACTTCTCTGCTTTTAAGCCCTACTATTCTGTTCTCCATGTGGTCGACACGTCCGTACCCGTGTCCTCCAGCCAACTTGTTAAGAGTATCTACTATCTCAATCAAGTTCATCTTCTTGCCGTCTAAGGCAACTGGGATACCTTCCTCAAATGTAATCGTTAGGTACGTGGGCTCTTCCGGAGCCCTCTCGGGAGCCACGGTCCACTCGAAGGCCTCCTCTGCCGGCTCTTGCCAAGGGTCCTCCAGCTCGCCGCCCTCTATACTCCTAGACCACAAATTCTCGTCGATACTGTATTTCTTTGACTCATCGCTTATCGGAATCCCTTTCTTCTTTGCGAAATCGTACTCCTCCTTTCTATTCATACCCCACATCCTTATTGGAGCTATTATCTTTATGTCGGGAGCCAGCGCCTTGAAAGCTGCTTCGAACCTTACTTGATCGTTACCCTTGCTAGTGGCTCCATGTGCTACCGCATCTGCCCCCTCCTTCCTAGCTATTTCTATCACTTTTTCTCCTATTAGTGGCCTGGCCAGCGCGGTACCTAAGGGGTATACCTCCTCGTACAAAGCGTTCGCTATTATTGCCGGCCTTATATACTTGTTAACGAACTCCTCCTTCGCGTCAATTAGGTAATGCTTCGAAGCGCCGGCCTTATACGCTCTCTCTTCTATCTCTTTAAAGTTTTCCTTCTGGCCGACATCCACGGTTACTGTTATTACTTCAGCCCCGAACCTCTCTTTCAACCAAGCCACGGCCACTGAAGTGTCTAGCCCTCCTGAATAAGCTAGCACAATTTTGGATATACTCCCCTTCACGAGTTGACGCCCTTAACAGATCCTCTAGTATGGATTATATAGTATGCCGAGGATTCTTTTGTAGGCTGCTCAAAGAATTGGTAGCGCAGGGACCACCACGACGTTGAAGCTGTTCCTCTTCAGTAGCAGCGCGGCGGCGTTCGCGTTATAGTATGGGGGCCCGGACCTCGTGAACAACGTGTACACACGGTTGTTGTGGGATACCGCGAACCCGTCTACCGCAGTGTGGCCCCTTACGATGTACTTTGAATCGAGCCTCTCTAGGAACTCTCTAGTCAAGCCCGCCCCCCAGACTGCTCCGGCGCCTCGAGGGTTGCCCCCCACGCAACGCTTGGGAGGGTCGTCCCACGAACAGAGCCTCCCGTCCACCAGCTCGTCCGGGTCGCTCCACAACACCTCTTCCAAGCTCCTCCGGTCAAACCCCTTGACGCACTCCTCGCCCTCACAGCCCTCTAATACCTTCGACACGGGAGGACCCCCGTGAAGGGCCACCACGTCGTCTATCAGAGCCAATACCGGCATGGCGTTGAACAGATCTAGGGCTACCTTGTATATTTCGTTTCCCTTTGTAGGACCGCACCTAGAGGCGAGCACGTCAGGGAAGTCGTGGGGGAAGGGCGGTAACCACTCCGGCGGCTCATGGTTCCCCCTCAACACTACTACTTCTTCGGGCCTCATTGCCTTTAGGGCCAAGACCAATGTTAAGGCTTCGAGCTGGTGCTCGCCTCTGTCTACGTAATCCCCCAAGAAAACCAGCTTGAGTTTGTCTAGAACCTTTTCTATACCTATTTGGTCCCATATCCTGTACAACGTATCTACGTCGCCGTGGACGTCTCCGTGGAAGACCACGCCCCCTACGGAGTCCATGACCTCTTCGTCCCTACCGAAGTACCGCTTTGCCTCTTCGATTAGATTCCGTATTTCATCGCAACTCAACGACCCGACGAAGTTCTTCAGCTCTTCAGGGTCGTGGAGGGGTACCTCTTCTAGCATCTCTATCACCAAAGCCCAGATAACTTCCAGCCTTTCAAAAATGGCCGGGGGAGAGAGGATGTACAGAGTTCCGCTAAAGACGTTCAACTGGTTCTTGGAAGTCCAGTCGCCGTGTTCCATGCACGCGCACGGCCTTGTAGAAACGCTATACGTGGGTAAGAGTAAGTACCAAGAGATAGTCGTCGCAAGGTTGTGCAACGTTGGTAAAGCGTTAATACTGGACGGGAAGATCCAGTCGAGCGAATCGGACGAGTGGATCTATCACGAGTCTTTGGTCCACCCGGTCATGTTAGCTCATCCGAGCCCCTCGGAAGTCCTCATACTGGGGGGCGGAGAGGGGGCCACCTTGAGGGAGGTATTAAAACACAAGGAAGTCAAAAAGGTGACTATGGTGGACTTGGACGAAGAAGTCATAAAGGTGAGCAAGCAGTACCTACCCGAGTGGCACCAAGGGGCGTTCGACGACCCTAGGGTTGAACTAGTCGTAGAGGACGGCCGCAAGTTCTTGGAGAAGAGCCCCGAGAGCACGTACGACGTCGTAATAATAGACCTCGTAGACCCAACGGAAGGAGCCCCGGCGGCTAAGCTCTACACCAAGGAGTTTTACGAGTTAGTGAGGAAGGTCCTCAAAGACGGCGGGATAATGGTTACGCAAGCCACCTCGACCTCATACACCTTGGACGTGTTTACGGTGGTTTATAGAACAGTCAAGGAGGTCTACGAGAAGGCCGGGGGTTATCATTCGTTCGTACAAGCCTTTGACGCCACTTGGGGTTTCGTCTGGGGTTCCAAGGGCCCAGACCCGAGCTCGTTGGAGCCCCACGAGGTCGACCAACTCATAAAGGAAAGGATAGAGGGGGAGCTCAAGTACTATGACGGGATCACGCACCTAGGGATGTTCTCCTTACCCAAGCACGTGAGAAAGGCCATGGCAAAACAAACCGTAGTCAGCACCGACGAAAAGCCTTACCTAGCATTAGTCTAACACCAGCTTTCTCGCCCTTTCCAACAAGTTCGGGTTTGTTTCTAATGTACCTCTAACCGCTTCGGTAATCATTTCTACGTCCGGGTCCTCTACGCCCCTAACAGCTACACAAGAGTGCTTCGCCCTAACCAAAACGTAAACTCCCCTGGCCCCCGCCTTCATTATTTCGTCTGCTATCATGGCAGTGAACCTCTCTTGTAACACTGGTCTCTTGGCCAACCACTTTACTATTCTAGGTATTTTGCTCAGCCCGATGACTTCGTCCCTCTTAGGGTGGTACACGATGGAGGCCCTACCCAATATCGGGAGTAAGTGGTGTTCGCACAAAGAACTGAAGGATACGTTCTTAACTACTATTAAGTCGTGCTCCCCGAGGGGGTACTCGGTCTTAAACGTCTTTACGTCGGGCTTCGGCGACCCTAGACCTTTGAAGAGCTCCTTTAGGGCCCTCACGTACCTCTCAGGGGTCTCGTTCAGACCGGGTCTGTTCGGGTCCTCGCCCATTTCTTCTAAGAACTTCTTGATAGCAACCTCTAAGAAGTTATCTTCCAACACCTAACTCCCCTTCGGGTTGTCCGAGACAGCATAAAAGCTGTAAAACCAAGGGCTCCGAGGGCGGACGCTTGAGCAGAGAAGAATTCATAAAACAACCGATAGAGGACGTGAGAGTAAGCGAGAGTGATACAGTAGCCGATTTAATAGAAAAGTACTGCAAAGTCCACGGCTTTACGGCGGCTGACGTTTGTAATGCGGTCGAAGTTCTGAGCGAAGGACTGAAGAACAGCGACTTGAGGTTCTTATCATTCACTGCAAATTTAGTGGCCACGGGACTTCGGGGGCTGTTGGCACAGATGGTGCGCTCAGGATACTTCGACGTCGTTATTACTACTTGCGGCGCTCTGGACCACGACGTCGCCAGGTCCTTGGGACACAAGTACTACAAAGGTTTCTTTGAGGCCGATGACGTCGTGTTAGCGAAGCTTGAGATACACCGTTTGGGTAACGTCTTTATACCGGTAGAGAACTACGGGCCTCCTGTGGAGAAGTTCGTTAAGGGCGTGCTGAGAGAGCTGGGAAAGACGAGAGTGGCCCCTCACGAACTGATATGGGAAGTTGGAAGGAGGTTGAGAGACGAAAACTCCATATTGAGGGCGGCGTGGGAGCGTAAGGTCCCAATGATAGTTCCGGGCATAACCGACGGGGCCTTCGGGACCTCGATCTTCACTTATTCAGAAGAACTCAAGTTACAAGGAAAGGACTTCTGCATCGACGTGTTAGCCGACGAAAAGTTGTTGTCGGATATGGTCTTCCGTAGCAAGAGGTCTGCGGCCCTCATAATCGGGGGCGGAATAAGCAAACACCACGTAATTTGGTGGAATCAGTTTAAGGGAGGTCTTGACTACGCCGTCTACTTAACTACTGCGCAGGAGTTCGACGGTAGCTTAAGCGGCGCGCGGCCCCGGGAGGCTATAACTTGGGGCAAGCTGAAGCCCGAGGGGAAGAGCGTAGTAGTGTATGGGGACGCTACAGTTCTGTTGCCGATAATTTGGGGCGGCGTTCTGGCCAAGGCGTAAAACTGGCATATTTAAGTGTGCATACACTGAGTACGCTTGGGTTTTACGAGTTGATACCGGTAACCACTATGGTTGTCGGAAGGGGGACCGTCTCTACGAAAATAAAAGGCGTGTACCACCGAAAGAAGCCCTCCCAGTTCACCGATTACTTCCGTCCCCTCGTGTTCTGGAACCTTACGTACCAATGTAACTTGCGCTGTCTTCACTGCTACATAAGGGCTAAGGCGCGCCAAGATCCCAACGAACTCACTACAGAAGAGGCTAAGCGCTTGAGCGAGGAAATGGTTGAAATGAGGATACCACTGGTCATCCTTTCCGGAGGTGAGCCCCTAATCCGGAAAGACTTCTGGGAAATAATAGAACCTATGGCCAAAGCTCCTTTCCCCAAATTATCCTTAAGCACCAATGGAACTCTCATAACAAAGGATGTAGCTAGGATGCTGAAGGATTACAACTTCTCCTATGTAGGTATTTCAATAGATTCGATAGTTCCGGCCTACCACGACAAGTTCAGAGGCGTCCCTGGGGCCTTCAAGGCAACCTTAGAGGGGATAAAGAACAGCATAGAGGCAGGCCTAGACGTGGGGATAAGGACTACCATAACCCGCTACAACGTGAAGGAAGTACCTGACATAGTTAGGTGGAGCGCAGAGAACGGTATAAAGAGGGTGTCATTCTACTTATTGGACACTATCGGGAGGGGCGAAGAGATAAAGGATTGGTTGCCGACCAAGGAACAACTTAAGTGGATGGCGGATACGGTCATCGACTTGGCCCGTGAGTACGCTGACCAACTTGAAATACTTATAGTCAGAGGAAACTTCATGGGAATATACATAGCCAAGAAGTTAGCTAAGGACGAGGAAGAGTTTAAAGAATACCTCAAGATGCTCCAAGCTCAAGGCGACTGTGGGAGGAAGAGCGTCAGCATTTACCCCAACGGAGAGGTCAAGCCTTGTCAATTCATAGACTGGGTCTCGTTAGGCAACGTAAGGGAGAAGAGCCTAAGAGAAATATTAAGGAAGGATAACCCTAGTCTCGAACCGTTCTTAAACATTGGACGCTACCTTAAGGGTAAGTGCGGCAACTGTCCTTACAAAGATGTCTGTGGCGGCGGTAGTAGGGGAAGGGCCTACGCGATGTTCGGAGACCCGTGGGCCGAGGACCCCTTGTGTTTCGTAGAACCCGAAACTCTCACAAAAGAGTTTTTGACTGTTTGACGTCCCCGAGAAGGGCGTCGTAGGTTATGGACAAATCCAATACGTTTACACTAATTATATTGATCGTGGTTGTAGCTTATCTAATCTTAATGGCCCTTACGTGGCTCACGCCGCCCGAGACTTTCTTGACTTTATTGAGGGTTTACTTAACGGTGGTTAACTCAACAATAGCCGTTCTGATATTATGGGCGGTCGTTACGGTTAGCAAGAGGCCCAGGCCGGTGCCCCTTCCCGAGCTCGAGAAGAAGTTCGAAGAAGAGCTTGAGCGGTTGATGAAAGAGTGGAAGAAGGTGGAGGGCAATGAAAGCGGTAGTAATTAAGGGGTCTAAGGTAGTCGTGGAGGAAGTTCCTCCTCCCCGCGTAGGGGACAATTCGGTCCTAGTGGCGACGGCCTACTCGGCCATAAGCGCCGGCACCGAGCTGGCCTCCTTGAGGGCCAAGAGAGCCAAGGACGGTTGGTTTCTCGACAAGCTTCCCTTGCCAAAGCCGGTGAGGATGGTCTTGGAGAACCCCTACTACGCACGTTTGGCTTTACAAAAGATGCGTGAGGGGGGCTTGAAGGAGCTGCTTAAGTACTATCAAAAGGCAAAGGAGATAGCCGTAAAGGGGAGGTTCAGTGGCTACAGCGCCAGCGGCTACGTGATAGGAAAGGGGAGCGGAGTTATGGACATCAACAAGGGAGACGCAGTTGCTATAGCCGGAGTCGGCTTTGCGAGCCACGCGGAACTGAACGCGACTCCGAGGAGACTCGCGGTGAGGCTTCCAGAAGGCTTGAACTTGAAAGAAGCCTCGACCGTAGCCCTCGGGTCCATAGCGCTTCAGGGCGTCAGGAGGGCCGAGCTCCACCAAGGGGATACAGTGGCTATAATCGGTCTAGGCCTTATAGGTAACTTAGCGGCTCAGATAGCCAAGTCCTACAACTTAAAAGTCGTAGGGTTTGATATAAACGACAAGAGGGTGGAGCTGGCAAAGTCCAAGGGCGTCCGGGCGTTCAACAGCACCTCGGTGAACCCCGTAGAGAAGGTACTAGAACTAACAGAAGGCTTCGGGGCGGACGCCGTGATCATTGCGGCCTCCTCGGACAAGCCGGGATTGATAGACTTAGCCTTGGACATGTTGAGACACAGGGGTAAGGTCGTAGTGTTGGGAGCCTTCCCGATGCAGTTCGATCGGACACGGATGTACTTGAAGGACGCGGAGATCAAGATATCCGTGTCCTACGGCCCCGGTAGGTACGACCCAGTTTACGAGCTGGGCGGGGTAGACTACCCTATAGGCTATGTCCGTTGGACTGAGGAGAGGAACATGAAAGAGTACTTGAGGTTGTTGGCCGAGGGTTACGTTGATCTGGAGGGGGTCATAGGAGCCGTGTACCCGATCGACGACGCCCCGAGAGCCTATCAAGATCTCCTAGATGGTAAGGTCAACGGCTTGACTGCCTTGATCTCCTATGACTACGAGAAGTACCTAAAGGAGAGCAGAATAACGTCCCTCATCGAATTAACCGAAGGCGCTTCCGTGGCGGTCGTGAGGAAGACGTCTAAGCCTACAGCGTCGTTCATAGGGTTTGGGAGCTTTGCGTCTAACGTCCTATACCCAATAGTCAAGGAAGTTTTCGAGCTAAACGGAGTCGCCGTGACTGACCCCCTCAAGGCAAAGGAACTGCTCAAGAAGGGCTTCAAGTTCTCTACGACGAATTATAAAGACGTCTTGGAGAGGGAAGAAAACCTAATAATCATTGCTACCCGTCACAGCCAGCACTACCCAATACTCAAGGACGCTCTATTGAACTCCAAAGCCTCTGTGATATACGTTGAGAAGCCTCCGGTGTTGACCCTTGATCAGTTGGAAGAGGTAAACGAGCTCGTGAAAGAGAGCGGGAAAGAAGTAGTGGTTGGCTTTAACAGGAGGTGTTCTCCGGTAACGCAGTTGCTCAAGGAAATCGTTGGCGACAAGGCCGCTTCGCTCACCTATCGAGTGGCCGCCGGGAAGTTGCCCAAGGACCACTGGGTCTATTCGCCCGAGGAGGGCGGGAGGTACCTGGGCGAGGGCTGTCACTTCGTAGACTACTCCTTGGCCATCTTTGAAGACAGACAAGTGCTTAAGGGGTCTGCAATCTTTGTCCCGCCCGACAACGCAAGCTTGTACGACACTGACGTGTGGTCAGCCTCTATAGCTTTCGAGCGGGGTCTCTCGAGCATAGTTTACACTTCTTTAAACTCAAAGGACGTCGAAAAAGAGTTAATTGAAGTTTTCGTCGGCGGCGAAGTCGGCGTTAGGGTGTACGACTTCAAGCGCGTCGAGCTTTATGGAGAGTCCGCTCGGTGGGCGAAGAGGTGCGAGGAACTCTGCTCTCGCTACTCGCCGACGGTCGAGGGCAATCGCATAACTCTGAGCGAGCCGGCGAAGGGGTGGAGGGAGGAGGTAGAAATGCTCAAGGAGTTGTTGACCTCTGGGAAGGCAGGTTGTCTCGCTACCTGGAACAAGGCGTACCGGAGCATGAAGGTCCTCTTCTCTTTCTACTACTGAGCCCTCTCGCCCCAAAGGGCAAAAGCCCCAGGAGGCTGCCGGAGGGCAGCCCTACCTCTATTCTCTTAGTGCTCGTTGAGGAGCTCAAAGTTACGGTCTCGCGGATTGTTTTGACGGAGGTGACCGTGATTATGGATTGAACCGTGCCTTTGGGGTCCTTCACGACCTTCTTCTGTGGCCACTTCTCAGTAGAAACGAGCTCGAAACTCAAGGAGGGCAGCCCCAGCAGCGTCCTCAAAGCAGAGAGCGCTTCGGCTTTCCGAGGCCACGCTCCGTCATTCGTTATTATGTAAGACTCCAACAACCACTCTGCTACCTTCCTCGCGTAATTGGACTTAAGGTGACCAAAGACGGCACAAGTCAACGAGGCGTCGATCAATAGGGAGGTCGACTGCGCGTCCAAGTTAACCGGAGTCAAGTTGGTGTACGAGTAATATATTTTCTTAAAGTAGGTCTGGTTGAGGATTTCGCAAATATCAGCTCTAAGTTTTTCGCTATAGCCCATGGCGAGCAAAGACAGCCAAGCGACGACGTAATCTTTGCGGAGGCGGGCATTTATTTCTCCTCTTAGATACCTTTCCAAATACGTCCAGAAGTCGGGGTCTAGCACGGAGTTTAACTTCTCAAAGTCTAAGTTTTTGTCAACAACCTCGCTCTTCTTAGCTATTGTCAGCGCTAAGAGGGTGGACATTAGGTCGTACGGTATCTTGCCGAAATAGTTCTGATAATAGAGGGGAAGACTTATTTTTAAACCTTTAGGACCGAAGTTTTTGTTTATTATGTTCTCTACGGCGATTACAAAGTCGTTACTTCTGTTGGAACTAAGCAGCGCCAGCGCGTTGAATAAGGGCCACCACGTGTATATCTTGTTGTGGGGGTCCAGAAGTTCCCAGAGGTCATACTCGTTCAAGTAGACGTCCTTCACGAAGACCTCTGCTGCATCTAATGCCAAGGGGTTTTCTGGGCTGAGGTAGTAAGCTGCGAGCGCGTCGCTGCGGTAGTAATTAGCATTACAATCAAAAAATCCTCCGCATGGTTGTTGAGCCTTGATGAAGTAGTCCACAATGCTTCGGTAACCGAGCTTTATGGTTTCGTTAGTCAAGGCGAAAGCGAGGGCTACGGAAGCGAGCAAAGCTAACACATGCCTCATGTAACTTACCCGTAAAAGACCCAAGCTGGGTATAGCCGGGGTCGCCGCGTTGAGAATTACGCTTCTCTACTCCGCCGGTTCGCGGGACTCCCCTCCGGCCCTGAGGATGAAGTACTTGAAGGACGCCCTAATAGAAGAGGGATTTGAAGTAAAGGAGATGAATTTACCGAAGAGTAGGCTAACATACTTGAGTCCCCAAAAGATAATTGACGACGTCGTGCTCTATAGCACCCCTCCCGCCTACGTCGCACTCGCCGCCGGGGGCGTTCGGCTGGTAGGCGACTTGAGGGACCCTTGGGACGTCTATGCTGAAGAGGGGGGCCCCTTGAAGAGGTTGACGACGCTCCCAGTGGTTGCTTTGTACCTACGAAAGCTGAGGCGAAGCCGCTTGTTGGTCGCCACCACTCAGAGCATAGCAGAACACTATGAGAGGCTTACGGGCAAGAGGGTTTTGGTCGTGGAGAACGGGACGGATCCGGAGCTCCTCAAGTGCGAGGGCGGCGAGAGACGCCTTGGGGCCGTGCTCTTCGCGGATTTTTCCAACCCTTACTTGCCCCTAAGGCCGTTCTTAAGCGTTGCTAGGGAGGTGGGCTTGAAGCTCACCGCGGTGGGCCCCGGCTCAGAGAAGTATGGCGGAATCGGGAGGGTGTCGTACGAGCGTTTGAAGGAGGTGGGGTGCAAACGCTCGATAGGCATAATACCAAGGCCTTGGAGGGGGAGGACCTATGAGATGACGATACCTCTCAAGACCTACGATTACATGGCTCTGGGGCTCTGCATTTTCGCCTACGGCCCGCCGAGGGGAGAGCTGAAGCGGTTGGTGGAGGAGGAGGGCATAGGCGTTTACGCGGGCTCTCCGGACGAGCTTGGAGAGAAGTTGAAGGAGTGTTTGGAGGTCTGCTCGGAGGCGGGGGCGAGGGCCCGGAGGCTTGCGGAGGAGAAGTACAACCGGAGGCTTCTCAGCCGTCGCTACGCGAGCTACTTGGCCTCTTCGCTGTAAAGCTCCCTCCAGAAACGAGTTATCGGGCCCTCTCCTAACTCATAGTCGCATTCCGGCCCAGCCTTTAGAACCTCTATCATTGCTTCCCCCAAACTGACGGGGTCCCCGCTCTTTACGAACCTTATACAGTCCCACCCACTCTTCAAGTTCGCCTCTATAGTTTCCCGTATGCTTGGTAGATCCGAAACCACCAAGGGTTTCCTTGAGCCCAGAGCGTCCACTACCTTTGTGGGGGAGCCGAAAAACGGCACGGGGGTGCTGTCCTTGTGTGGAGACACTATTGCCTTACATTGGGAGTAGGCCTTTACGAGCTCCTTAACTCCGTTCGCAGTCACGCTCTTCAACCCGCTGACGTTACTTTTACCTATTAACAATACATGATCTTTGAGGCCGTACAACTTTACGGCCCTTAAGAACACGTCTAAGCCTTGGTAGCTGTAGTAATATGAGGAAGGGAAGCACAAGTACTTGCCTTTTCCAACCCTCTCTCCCATGCCGGGTAGAGGCTGGTTAGGAACGACCTTCGGCTCGACCATCGTTTCCCTTTTCAATAATTTGGCCGCGATAGAACTAACCGTAATCACTCTTTTAGACCTCATTATCATCATCCTAACCAATATGTCCCTAATAATTGAGGCTAGGAATTTAAGCATACCTTTGTTGCCCGTAGCCCCCTCGGCCGCGAGCCACATAGGCATAGAATTAACCTCTATTACGTCAATGTTCTTTATGTTCTTAAAGTACTTAAAGTCGCTCCTTATATCCGAGGGACGTAAGTACACCAGCCCCCTTACCTCGTCGGTCTCTTCGACCTCGACGTCGAAACCCAAAAACTTCAAGTCCTCTTTTACGTACTTGGATATCCCCGTGCGAGGGAAGATCCTTACCGCGAACCCCGCTCTGTAAGCACTCAAGACGTTGTTTAACAAATGCACATAAGCTCCACCGAACGGCTTAGGAACGTTGTAGGCGAGAGTTACTTCCAAATTCTCACCCAATATACCAGCATTATGAGAAGGCCGTAGAAGAGGTTTACGTCAGCTAGGGCGAACGACAACAGAGAGCAAGGGAGAGCAGTAATTAGGAATGCCAAGAGCCGCCCAAAGTTCCCCTCAAAGGGTCCGAGCAGCATTATGCGGGAGTAAAAATACCACGCCGCTAAGAAGCCCAGGACCGCTTCTAAGTAAGGGGGCAGCAAGCTGATCACAAAAAGTACGGATGTCTCCAGTATCACAGCCTTTCCAACTTCACCGTAACGCTCCCTCTCCTCGGGTCTGGGCACCTCAACAACCCGTCCTCGAACCCCATCTCCTCGGGGTTTATCCCTTTTAACATAGCGTACACCACGTGTAAGGCGGAGGCCAGCAAGTGCAAGCAAACGGGCTTTGTGAATCGAACTAGCTTGAAGTCCTCGAAACATATTTCATCTCCGACCTCGTAGCCTGCGGCACATTCGCCCTCAACGTTCACGACGCGCATACACACCTTCACGACGCGACCCTCTCTAAGACATCCACTATCCTCTTACCAGCTTTGCCGTCCCCGAAGGGCGAGGTTTCTGGAAGGGGAGCGCTCTCGCTGAGCGCCCTCTCCAGAGTGGCCAGCACTACGACCGGGTTTGTCCCCACCACGTAAGCGAACCCGCTCTTTATGGCCTCCGGCCTCTCGGTGGACGTCCTCAGAACTATTATTCGTTTACGAATCTTAGGGTGAGTTACTTCCTCTTGCAGCCCTCCGGAGTCCGACAAGACTATTTTGGCGTTCTTTAATAAGCCTATGAACTCTAAGTAACCTAGGGGGTCTGTGATCACCAAGTGGGATATGCTCCTTACCCTTTCCCACAAGCCGAACTCGAGTAACCTCTTCTTAGTTCTTGGGTGAACGGGATATACCAGAGGTATGGGAGACCTCTCGAGTATCCTAACGAAATCCTTTAACGTTTGAGGGTTATCCACGTTTTCGGCTCTGTGAAACGTGACTATACCGAACTCGTCGAACGGAATATTTTCCAACAAGCTCTTTGACTTCCTCTCTACCAAATCCATATACTTATCCAACGCGTCAATTACAGTGTTACCGGTTACGTAAATTTCGCCGTAGACCACTTCCTCTTCCAAGTTTTTCTTGGCGTCTTCGGTAGGAGCGAAGAGGTATTTGGATACGTGGTCTATCATCCTCCTGTTGTGTTCTTCTGGCATTCTCCAGTCGTAGCTCCTGAGCCCAGCCTCGACGTGGGCCACCTCCGCTCCTACTTTCAGCGCTGCTATAGCGGCGGCGACCATACTGTTTGTGTCTCCTTGGACAGCCACAACCTTGGGCTTTTTCTTTTGCGATATTTTGTCGAGATGGATTATCATTTCGCCTATTTGTTCGCCGGGCGTAGAACCCTTTAGCTCGAAGCTGTAGTGGGGCTCAGGCAGTCCCAACTCCTCTATGAATATTTTTGACATTTCGTAGTCGTAGTGCTGGCCCGTATGGACGAATGTGTATTCGATCCCTCTCTCTTCCAACTCCAAGACGATGGGGGCCATCTTTATTATTTCTGGCCGCGTGCCGACGACTACAGTTATCAAGTGCCCACTCCCAGCGCCTTGTAAACGAAACCAAATTTCAACACTTCTTCCTTAGGTACTACGTTCCTGCCGTCCAGTATCTTCTTTTCCTTGACTACCTTTGCTATCTCGCCCCAGTCCACCTCCTTGTAGTCTGGATGGTCAGTGACCACGGCTATCAAACTGGCGCCTTTGACTGCACTCAAGAGGTCGTTAGTAAATGGTATAGGTGCCTCCTTAACGTAGGGGTCGTGAACGACGACCTCGTAGTCATCTTTGAGGATTTCATATATCTTCAGAGTAGGGCTTTCTCGGATATCGTCGACCCCACCTTTGTAGGCTAGCCCCAGCAGCGCCACCTTCTCCCCTGGTTTTGTCATATTTTTGACGAGTTCTGCGAAGTGATATGGCATACTCTCGTTTATTTTCCTTGCTGTGATTATCAGGTTTTTTGAAATTTCTTCCATAGATTCTGCCAACATATATGGATCTTTCGTCAAGCACGGCCCTCCCACGCCAGGTCCGGGTAGGTGTATGTTTACTCTGGGATGAGTGTTCGCCAGCCTTATCACTTCCCACACGTCCGCTCCAAGCTTCTCGGCCAACAGGGCGAGGGCGTTTGCAAAAGCTATGTTGAGGTCCCGAAAGGTGTTTTCGGCAAGCTTGCTAATTTCTGCATTTATCGCCGTAGTGATTATTACGCCTCCCTCGGTCAGTTTAGAGTAGATGGCCGCCGCTCTCTTGGAGTCTTCTTCCGTCAAACCTCCCACAAGTTTGGGTACCTTGAAGAGCTCATCCATGGCTCTTCCGGGCGCTAGCCTCTCGGGGGCGTGGGCCAAGTAGAAGTCGCCGTGTTCTAGGCCACTCGCCTCTTCCAAGACCCTCTTCGCCAGCCCTTGGGTGGTACCCGGAGGGATGGTCGACTCTATCACTACCAGGTAGCCTTCCTTCATCCTCTTACCGATTTCCTTAAGTGCAGACTCCAAGTAGTTTAGGTCTGCCCTCCCCTCCTTCACGGGCGTAGGGACTGCTATTATTGCAGCTTCGGTTTCTTGTATAACGTCGTAGTTAGTTGTAGCCTTCAACAGTCCTTTCGAGACCACGTCTTTTAACAATTCCGGCAGCTTGGGCTCCTCTATTGGGGCTATGCCTTTGTTTATCTTTTCTACCTTTTTCTCATCGATGTCTATCCCTACTACTTTGAATCCTCTAGCGGCGAGCGCTGTCGCTAGGGGCAAGCCTACGTAGCCCAAACCTACGACTGCTAACTTCAAGCCTCGGGGTCCCCGCTAGAGGGTAGAAGGGGGAGGTAAAGTTGTAGGAGCCCGTGCTGCTGTGTGGCGGGCCCGCCGGGATTTGAACCCGGGACTTCCGCGGCGGGAAACGGGCCAAGCCCCGCCTCTACGGGTTAAGAGCCCGCCGCTCTACCAGGCTGAGCTACGG